>JASHVP010000198.1 GCA_030044475.1 Thermoplasmata archaeon
GGATCGCCGGGGGGGCCGGGGTCGGGAGGACCCGGTACACCCGGAGGAAGGCGTAGAGCGCGGTCGGAAGGAGGACCCCAGAGAACATCGCGGAGACGGGAGAGGGCGCCTCCGAGTGAGCGTCGGGAAGCCAGGTATGCACCGGGAAGAGGCCGATCTTCGTCCCGTAGCCGACCAGGGCGAGCGCGACCGCCATCTCGAGCGGCAGGGAGATGGCCGGGTGGTCGGCGGCAAGGGCGAACGCGTCGAGAGTGCCGGTCGTGGCGTAGACCAGCAGGAGCGCGAAGAGTGCGATCGTCAGTCCCGCCGAAGCGATGAGCGTGTACCGCCAGGCCGCTTCCACGCTCGTCGGCTTGCGCTCAAGGACGACCAGAAGGGCACTCGCGACGGTGGTCGCCTCGATCCCGATCCACATCAGGCCGAGGTTCGCGACGACCAGCGTCACCACCATCGAGAGCGCGAAGGCACCGAGGAGCGCGTAGTACACTTGGGGCGTGAGGAACGCGCGGTGGACGCCCGCAAGATACCCTTCCGAGTACCACGCGGACGTCGCGTAGATGCTCGTCACCATCACGAGGAAGACGTCGCTGAGCGAATCCACGCCGAAGTACGGCCCCCATCGACCGGACGCCTGCCCCGACAGCAGCCCGAGGGCCGACCCTAGGGCCACCAGTGCTCCGATCCGACTGGCCCACTTGCTCACCCCGGGAACCGGCACGAGTGCCAGCACCGCGCTGCCCGCGGGCCCGAGCAGCAGCAGATAGAGCCAGAGCGTCGGCGGGGGGCCGGAGATCATCCCGAGAGCTCCTCGAGCACGACCTCTTCGGGGCTACCCGTTACGTCGCGCTGGATCGACAGAATGACCCCGACCAGCACGACCCCGAGGACATCGAGGAAGACAACGACCTCGACGAACAGTGGAAAGCCGCTCGCGAAGAGCGCGCCCGCGTAGACGATCGCGTTCTCCTCTTCCAAGTAGCCCATCACCTGGACGAGCGTGTTCGACCGGGTCGCCAACATGAGGAGGCCCTGAACCAGCAGGATGAACGGCAGCGCGCCCCCGGTTTGTGGGAACACTGTTGCGAGCGTCTGCTGGAAGACGAACCACGCCACGATCGCCGCGGCGACGGCGGCCAGCGCATGGCCCGTGACCCGATTCGCTGCGTGCACCTCTCGGATCCGCCAGCGGAACGCGCGGATCTGGCGGCGGAGGACGTACGGGATGACGATCGCGCGGACGACGACGGTCAGGCCCGCAAGGAAGGCCAAGTCGACGCTGTGCTCGGTCCACGCGAGCCACCCCAACAGGACGCCGAGGAGAAGCGACTGGAGCGCGATGCCGTCGATCAGCGGGTCGACGAACGACTCCGATTGGAGGAACAGTGACGTCAGCAGAACGCCGACGCCGATCAGGGCCAGCACTTCGGCGGAGAGGTCCATCTACGGCGCCCCCAGGACCGCGAACGCGAACACCGAAAGGATCGCGAGGGAGAACGCGAGCGCGAGGTAGTCGCGGATCTTGAACAGTCGGACCTTGGCGACGGTTGCCTCGATCGCGACAAGTCCGGCGACCAAGACGAGCTGCTTGCCGAACAGTACTCCGACGTTGACCAGTGCGCCGAGCACCGTGGGCTGGGCGATCATGCCCCACGGCGCTGCGAAGACGTTGAGGAAGACGGAGCAGAGGAGGAATTGCTTCATCCAACCGTTCCACCGGAGGATTCCGAGCAGGCGGCCGGAGTGCTCGAACTGCCGCCCGTCCTCTAGCATCCCGAACTCCATCAACCCGGCGCTCTCGACCGGCAATCGGCCGATCTCCGCCAGGAGGAGGAGGAAGAACGCGGCGGTGACGAGCAGATGCGTCGGGGCGAGGTACGCGGACGTCGACGACGAAAGTAGGTTGTTGGTGACGTACGGGTTGTTCGTCCCGGTGATCAGGGCGACCGCGAAGAACACGACGATCAACGTCGGCTCTCCGAAGGCGGCGAACGATACCGTCCGGCTCGCACCCAGAGCCGTGTAGTTGCTCCCGGAGTCGAGGGCCGCGAGCAAGGTCACGGCGCCCGCGAGCCCGAACAGAAGCCCCCCGCCGAGAAAGTCAACCGAGGAGGCGTATGGGATCGGGTAGGGAGTGATGATGGGGACGACGATCGAGATCAGCAGGTAGGTCCCGAACGCGACCAGCGGGGCGACGATGAAGACACGGGAGGCGCCGTCCGGGAGCAGGGTCTCCTTCCGGAGGTACTTCGCGAGGTCAAAGTACGGCTGGAAGACCGACGGGCCGGTCCGGGACTCGGTCCATGCCTTCGCCCTCGCCAGCACCCCTGCCAGGAGAGGCGAGAGCAGCAGCACGGTCGCCGCCTGAAGGACGTTGACGACCTGTTGCGTCGGCTCCACTGCGCCCACTCCTCGGTTTTGGGAGTAGGCGTCATTGGCCCGGAGGGCGGTTTGCTGGCGAACCAGCCGGCGGACGCCTCCGCCGAACTACGATGACTCGGGGGCCTACTTAGGCATAACTCACGCACCGGCAAGGGAGCGGCCTTGCCGACGCTATCCGTGGAACGACACCCGCCCGCCGGACGGTCCGGCGGGGCGCCATCGGACGATCCGCCCCGGCCGCTCGTCGGCTCCACGTCGAGGAAAGTTCGTCGGAGCCGCCATACCGCGGCGGGATGCTTCCGTGACGATCGCGTCGTAGGCGGCGCGGGTCAGGAACGTGCGACGACTGGAGAATCGTGGTCCCGAAAATCGAAGCAACCCTCCCGGGGCCGGTTCATCGGGCCGGGCCGGAGGCCCGGTGAGGAGGAAACCGGCGGGATCGTCCCACCTCTGGAGCTCCTGCCGGCCCCCGGGGTAACAGAGGTGTACACCGACGGAGCTCAATCGAATCTCAGTGGCTCCCCGGAAGAGTCTTGGGAGACCGGCGCAACCGACCCCGATGAAGAGCGCGGCCGCCAGGAGCAGGGAGGCCCCGACGGACGTCGTGGTCGTCCAGTCGAATCCGGTGGCGATGGACCAGAAGAGTTCGACGGCCTGGCAGCCGACCGCACCGAGCATGATCACGGCGAACGCGAGGCGAGGAAGCTTCCATGTGCGGTCGATCTCGGTCAGCGATCGAAGATCGAAGGAGTCGCCCATCCCGACCGTCCGAGTCGCGCCGGCTCGCTCCGCGGTGTCGCGGGATCACCCACGGGCGTTGGGCCCGCTCCGACGACGAGACCGCGGCTCCGGGGGCAGGTAACGCGATCCGGCTTCGATTGCGCCGTCGTCCGTCGGAATTTCGACCCGATTCCCGGCCATCTGCAGGGTTCGAATGGCCGCCTCGAGCGCCTTGAGCCGTCGCGTGAGCAGCTCGTTGTCCCGAATGTACTGGTTGCAAATGACGGTCAGTCGCGAGTGCTCCCGAGCATACATGACGAGCCGCCGCTCCAGCGCGGCCGAGTCGCCCGCCTTCGGCAGCCGGAAGATTGCTGGACGTTTGGGATTCTCCTCCGGCATCGGTAGGAGGGGGACCACGGCGCGGAGCCACAACCAGAACCCTTCGGCTCCGACCTCATCCACATCCACCCACGGACGCAGGCGGCCGCGCAAATCCGGCGGCATCCCTCGGAGTTGCCACGGCTCGTCCGCCTTCTTTCGTGGCTTGGCGTACACGTACCCCAGCATCTGCCTCTGCCCCTGTCAGGGGTCATTGGCAGCGTGCTGCAGTTTCCACTCCCCGCGCCTTCGGGGGAAGTGTGGGCTGACCCCACAGCCCACTCGTGCGAAATCGTCCCGACTATAAGCCCGACTCCCAGGCCATCCCGTCGAAACGACTAACAAGCAAGAAATCACGCTATGCTGTAGCATGCTACACTGCGTATCGGATTATCTACCGTCCTGGAATAACCCCGCCTCATGGTGACAGCCGCGGCGTCGATCTCTTCAGCCGAAGCGGCCGAGACGAAGGACCCGTTCTGGGCCCCTGCGAGCGTGGTCGGGCTTTGCGGGTTTGGAACGACGACGATGATCGCCGGGATGGCGATCGCGTCGAACGGGGCGAACTGGGGGGTCGACAACGGCGCCGTCTTCCCGATGGCCCTGGCGTTCGGCGGAAGCGCCCAATTCGCCGCGGGGATCATCATGCTCCGGCGGGGAGAGATCTTCCCCGGCTCGGCGTTCTGCGGGTACGGCGCGTTCTGGTGGGCCTTCACGTTGTTCCTCAGCGGGTTCACCGGCGACGCGGCCTTCGGACCGACCGCGCCGTACGACATCGTGTGGTTCATGGTGGTGTGGGCGTTGTTCACCTTTACCTTCGCGATCAACGCCCATTACCACGGATGGGGAATCACCTTCGTGTTCTGGACGTTGGTCATCGCGTTCATCCTTCTCGCCATCGACTTCGGGACGTTGGGGGCGGGGCACACGGTCTCGAAGGGGCTGTGGGAAGCGAGCGGGATTGACACGTTCATCTGTGGGTTCGCCGCGTGGTACGTCGCCACCGGGATCATCACGGCGCAGCACCACAAGGGCCGGAAGGTGCTCCCCTTCTAGGAAGGGCGGTCCGGGAGTCCTCGAGCCCAACCCCTTCCTTCTTTTCATCGAACCGGCCCCCGGCTCGGGCTTGGACCGACCGCTCGAGGAGGAGCTGCACTGCGGTCCGCGTCGTGTCGGCTCGGTCGGACCGGCTAGAATGGCCCGGCCCGCACGACCAGGGAGCCCAGCACGAATCCGAGAGCCAGCCCCGACACCGGTCCCAGAGCCCATCCGGTGAGGATGCCTCGGACGGTCTTCCAGAGGACCGTCGACTGGCCGCGGGCGACGCCGGCTCCGATCATCGCCCCGACGAGGGCCTGGTTGAGCGACGTGAACAGGCCGAATGCGACCGAGACGAGGATCACGGTCGACTGCGCGAGTTGCGAGCACGTCGCCATCCGGGGGTCCAGCTTCACCAGGTCGAACGCGACGCGTCGCAGGAGCGGCTGGCCCCACGTGAGCACGCCGACGGCGAGCCCGAGTCCCCCGACGGCCCCGGCGATGACGAGCGAGAAGAGGCCGGTCATCACGAACGCCCCGGACGCGTTCGCGACGTCGTTCGCGCCCATCGCGAAGGAGGCGGCCGCGCCCACGGCCACCAATCCGACGACCGCCGTCCGCCCGAGCGCGGCCGCCCGGGGCGACGGGGGGCGGATCCGATCGGAGAGACGGAGGAAGAGGTAGCCGAGGGCGAACGCGGCGAACGGGGCGATCGCCCAGAGCGTCAGCAACGTTCCGATCGTCTTCCAGTCGATTCCGAGCCCGACCGCGAGTCCGACGCCCACCGTGGAAAAGACCAGGATCTGGATCGTCGACGTCGGCAGGGTCAGGAGATTGTACGCGCTCGTCAGCACCAGCGCCGACGTGACAATCGCCAGCGCGAACCCCAGGGCGACCGTCGGCGTGTGCAAGATCCCATGCCCGACCGTCGACTCGACCGCTTCGCTGGCTAACGCCGCGCCGAGCACGGCGAGCGGCGCCATCAGGAGGAGCGCCGGACCGGCCCGGATCGCCCCGGCCGCGTACGGCATCCCCATGCAGGCGCCGGTGTAGTGGGCGCCGATGCTAACCGCGAAGGCGAACGCCGCCGCGATCAGCAGATCGTCGATAAGGGTCAACATGCGAAGATCCAGAACGCGCGGCGTAGCCGCTCCTCCCACCGCGCGCCGCTCCCGACGTCTGGCGGGCGCCGACGCGGTTCCGAACTGGGGCACGCTCCCCGGGAGGGTGAGGCGCGAGACGGCCGCGTCCCTCGATGCCACCGGCTGAGCTCGGGCGGCGCGGCGCCCCGCACGCAGTCGGCAGTTCGCGTTCCGTTAAAACGGAAGGCGACGCGACCCGACCAGCGATATCGAGCCGGGGGTCCGGGGAGGACCGATGGGGGTGATATGCCCCGGCTCCCTTCGCTCCACCATGCCCTCCAAGGCCGGCCGGGGGTCCCGGTCGAAGCGCCCACCGAGCTCCCATGCCTCCGAGGTTTCCCCCGGCGTGTTCGTCGGAGGCTGGAAGGACGCGACCTCATTCACGGGGACCCGGATCTGCGTACTGGACGAAGCCCCGGCCGGGCCGATGCCGGCGGAGGCGCACGTCCCGATCTACGATGCCGGCGCAGATCGGCCGCTCATCGCCAACCTGGAGCGAGCGGCCCAGCTCGCCGAGTCCGCTCGCCGCCAGGAGTCCCCGGTCTTGTTCTTCTGCGGCCACGGGGTCCGTCGCGGGTCGCTCGCGGCGGCTTGGTACCTGCACCGCCACGAGGGGATCTCGCTGGACGCGGCCTACGAGCGGATCCGAGCGGCGCGGCCCCAGATCGAGACCGCGGCCGAATGGATCGGGGACGTCACCCCGCTCGCCGACGCGCCGTAGCGCCTCTTCCGGTCGGGCGATGGAGGTCGAGTCCGACGCCGACGCCCACTTTGTCGCGGCCCTGGGCGGCGTCACCGAGGCCGTGGCCCACCGTCGGATCGACGAAGCGACGCGCGAGGGAGGGCTGTTCCGGTACATCGCCGGGCAACACGCGCGCGAGGGGCGACGCTCGTACATCGAGATCGACGCCCCGCTCGAGCTGTACGCGCTGGTCCGGATCCTCCGGCCACGTCACGTCGTCGAGGTGGGGGTCTCCTCCGGGGTCTCCTCCGGGTACCTGCTGGAGGGGCTGCAGCGCAATCGGCGGGGGACCTTGCACTCCATCGACCTCCCCTCGTTCCCGCCCCGGAGCTCCACGGGCACGCGCACGAGCGCAGGGTCGTGGACGCTTCCGCCGGGGCGGACGTCCGGCTGGGCCGTCCCGCCGTCGTTGCGTCCCCGGTGGGACCTGCGGCTGGGCGACAAGCGGGACGTCCTCCCGCGACTGGCCGAGCAGGTCCCGGAGATCGACCTCGTCGTGTACGACGTGCCCCACGAGGACACGGCCAGCTTCGCGGAATTCCGAGCCCTCGACCGGCGCATGTCGGCGGGAAGCGTGGCGATCGTCGATCACGGGTCGTCGGGAGACCTGTGCGCGGCGCTTGCCCGCTGGGGCCGGCTCCGGTCGGCCGTCCCGGTCCGCAGGTCCGGTCTCGGGCTCTACGGGATCCGGCTCGGCCCCCGACGGCGCGGTTGGGCGTGAGACGCCACGCGGGTCCGGGCCGCTCGGAGAGCCCGGGACATCCACTGGACGTCCCAGTACCGCCCGAACTTCCGGCCGACCCGTCGGAAGACCCCGACCGGACGGAATCCGAACCGGGCGTGCAGGGCCGCCGAAGCCGCGTTCGGGAGGGTGAACGCCGCCACGACGGTCGTGACGTCTTCCACCGCGAGCTCGTCGAACAGCCGGGCGTACAGCGTCGCGCCGACTCCGTGGCCGACCGCCTCCGGTGCGCAGTAGATCGTCGTCTCGACCGTCGGGTCGTACGCCGGCTTCGGGCGGAATCGGGTCGATCCGGCGTACCCCACGACCTCGGCTTCGGAGGCCGTCGCGACCAGCAAGCGGTGCCGTCCGGTCTCCGCGAACTGGCTCCACCAGGGGAGGCGGTCGCGGACGGTGAACGGGGCCGTGTCGAACGTGACCGCGGTGCGCGTCACGTAGTGGTTGTAGATCTCGGTGATCCGGCCGAGGTCGCTCCGTCGGGCGGGGCGCACATCGATTTCGGTGCCCGGACGTTTCCCCGGAGGGACCATCGGGTCGTGGAGCTCCCCCCCGGTACTTCAGCGAGGTCCCTTCCCGATTGGTCAAACGCGAGCCTCGACGAGGTCCGGCCGACGGGGCGGGCATCTCGAGTTCCGTTTCGATGGACGACCGTCCAGACCCAGCCGGGCGGAGAGTCCGTCCATCGACGCCGGGGAGTCGGGGGCGGGCGCCCTCCCCCCTCCGCGGGTGGTACGTCCCCCGATTCGTCAGTGCCCTGACGAGGAGCGTCTTCCCCGCTTCGCCAGGTCGGGGTGCGACCGTATCGCCTCGGCGACGAGCAAGCGGACTTGAGCCAGCTCCTCCCCCGCGAGCTCGCGTCGGGGCGGCCGCACCCGCGATGGCCCGTGCCCCATCTCCGTTTGCACCTGCTTGATCAACTGCACGAACTTCGGGCGGGTGTCGAGGCGGAGGAGGGGCAGGAACCAGCGGTACAGCTCGCGCGCCGGTTCCGCGGCGCCCCGGCGCGCCAGTCCGAAGAGGTCGACGCTCTCCTCGGGGAAGGCGTTGGCCAGGCCCGCGACCCACCCGGAGGCCCCCGCCGCCACTCCCTCGAGGATCGCGTCGTCGAGCCCGACCGACACCTCGATCCTTTCGCCGAGGACGGCTTTGAGCGCGGTCACGCGGCGCACGTCGCCGCTCGACTCCTTGACGGCCGTCAAGGTCGGCTCGTCCTCGGCCAGCTCGAGGACCTGGTCCGGCAGCACATCCGTGCCGTACGCGATCGGGTTGTTGTAGAGCATGCACGGAAGGTCGGTCGCCCGGAAGACCTCCCGGAAATGCTCCGCGGTCTCCCGCGCGTCCCCCCGGTAGACGTACGGAGGGAGCACGAGGAGCCCGTGCGCCCCGGCGTCCGCGAACCCCCGCGCGAGCTCGACCGCGTCCGAAGTGCGCGTCGCGGCGACGGCGCCGATCACGGGAGCGCGCCGCCCGGCGGCCGTCGTGGCGTCGCGAGTGAGGTCGAGCTTTTCGGACGGCGTCAGGGTCGACCCCTCCCCGAGCGAGCCGGCGACGACCACGCCCGACGCCCCGGACTCCACCATCCATCGAACGTGGGCCCGCCAGGCCTCCCGGTCGACCGTGAGGTCCGGTCCGAACGGCGTGGTCGCGGCGACGAGCACCCCCTTCCAGAGGTCCGCCGGGCGTACCGAGGTCATGGGACGGTGACTCCGACCCGGTCCGACCAGGTCGCGCCGCCAACCCGGCCGGGCAGATACGGTTGCGCCGGAACGGCGGGCGGG
>JASHVP010000199.1 GCA_030044475.1 Thermoplasmata archaeon
ATGACGAAGGCTCCCCGGACGACTGGTTCGTCCCGCAGTAGCGGGTCATGTCGTACCAGGGGATCGGGATGAACAACGCCCAGATCGCGACCCCGATCATGATCAGGATCACGCCAAGCCCGATCAGCGCGAGCGTGTTGCGGCGGAGGAAGTACCACGTGCGCTTCGCCTGCGCGATCCGTGCGGCGCGTCGCCGGGCCCGGGCCGCGCGCAGGTCCTGCGGGGACGGAGGTCCGCTCGTCATCGTTCGCCCTCAGCCGAGCCGGACCCGCGGGTCCAGGTACGCGTAGAGGACGTCGACGATGATGTTCGCGATCACCACGATGAACGTGAACAGCAGCGTCGTGCCGAAGACCAGACCGAAGTCGATCCCGCCGCCCGTCGACTGGACGGAGAGCGCGAGCAAGAGGCCGACCCCATGGAGGTTGAAAACGTCCTCGATGATCGGGAACCCTCCGATGAAGAAGGCGAACGTGAGGCCGAGGACCGTGATCGTGACGTTGAGCGAGTTCCGCCCCGCATGACGTTTGATCACCGTCGACTCGGGGATCCCCTCAGCCCGCGCGGTGCGCACGAAGTCGAGGTTCATCACTTCCAGCATGCTGTTCCGGACGAACCGGAGCAGGATCGCCACCGACCCGAAGGTGATGACGAGCGCCGGCAGAATCATCCGGATGATCGTGTCGAGCGAGAGCCACCAGTCCCCGTGGATCGCGGCGTCGATCGTGGGGAACCCGGTCGGGTGACTGACCACCCCGCCTCCGGTCAGCCAAGCTGGATATTGGGCATTGGGGAAACAGATACTCTGCGGCCAAGAATTCGTGAACTCGTTGTACGTCGCGGTCCCGCTCGGACACCAGGGGGAGTGCGTGACGTACCCGGTTCCGGCACCTAAGGCGATGACGCACGCCATCAGTACCAACGACGATAACAGGAACGCGGGCATCGCGAAGCCCGAGAACGAGAGCACTCGCGCCGCTTGATCGACCGGACGATTGCGGTTCACGGCGGCCAGATTGCCGAGCGGGAGCGCGATGAGCAGGATCAGGATCAGGGAGAGGGCCGCCAGCTCGAGCGTGTACGGCAGGAACCACCCGAGCACGGTGGTGACGGGTTGCCCTTGGATCGACTTGAACGTCTGAGCGGCCGTGCTGCCGTTCGAGACGTACCCCCAATGGAACGTGAAACTATTGTACATGTAGATGGCCCATTGGACCGGAATCGGTTTGTTCAATCCTAATTTGTCGGCGAAGTGGGTGTAGGAAGGGTTGGTGCACTGCTGCGTCGCGTTCCCGGGACATGGGATCGTCGGGTCGTAGATGTCCGGGTCCCGGAGCGGCGGCTGACCGAACGCGGCCGACAGCCGCATCTTGGTCGGCAGCGCACTCATGCACGCGAACGTGATCGTCATCACGCCGATGATGACGGGAACGAGCAGCAGCAGTCGTCGCGCGATGTAGATCCACATCCGCATAGGTCCCGGTCCCCGACTCCCCCTGAGGAAGCCGGGTATTTATTCCTATGAGACGCGATGACACGGCACGCGCTCGTCAGACGTTCTGCGCGCGACGTTCCTCGCCCGGCGTCGGTTGCAAACCGTCCCTCGCGATCGGGCGAACGATCCGGCAGACACGGCGTCGGGCGAGCCGAATCGATCCATCCGGAGTCCGGCCGTACGGGATTCTCGGGTCGTCGGCCGGCCGATCGAACGCGGCCGCATCGGCTCGCGGCCCCGCCGGAGGTCGACGAACGGGCCGGTGCCGTCCGCCGGTATAACCCCGAGTCGAACCGAAAATGGAAGGTTTATATGGCGGTCGCATGTGGGTGGGAAAGTCGGACCTTCGGGTCCAGCAATACGGGGTCAGAGATGAAGAACGTACGCGTTCGACGTGTGGCCGCGATGTTTGGCATCGCCGTTCTGGCGATGTTCTGCCTGAGCTTCATACCCACGAGCGCCCTCGGTTCGGCGTCGGCGAGCATGCCGTCCGCCGTCCCGCAGAGCACGGTCGGGAGTACGGTGGCTCAGCCGGTGGCGGCGACGTCGCAACCGGCGACCGGGAGCCCTCACGCCGGAACCCTGGAGATTTACGAAGCGGCTGGCGGCGGTCCCACGGTGGACCCCGCGGTCGCGTACTATACGGTGGATGCTGAGCCGATTGAGAACGTGTATGAGACGCTGATCGGGTACAACGGGAGCGACACCGTTCCGACCCCGAACGGATTCACGCCCCAGGCCGCGACCTGCGTCCCCGGCTCGAACACCTGCCTGGCCCAGTTCGGCAGCACCCTCGTCTACAACAACCTCACCACGGGAGCCCCCCAGTACTACACCTTCGAGCTCGATGCGGGCGACCACTTCTACGACCCGGCGACCCAGGTCAGCTGGCCGGTCTACCCCTCGGACGTCCTGTTCTCCTTCGCCCGGACGATTGCGTGGGCGAACCAGCCCGGCGTCGGCGTGTATCCCGGGTGGATCAACGCCCAGGACATCCTCCCGGCCGGCAACCCGACCTGGGACGCTGGGATCCACTCGCCGTACAACAACACCCCGGAGAACTTCTACGCCGGGATCCTGGTCAACGACTCGGCCTACTGCCCGACCTCCACGACCGTGGCGACGAACGGCTGCGTCACCTTCAACGTGGGTCCCTCGGGCCTCTCCTGGCCGTACTTCCTGGAGCTCGTGGCGGACAACCTCGGCGGCAGCATCGTCTCGTGCGGTGCCTTCACCGAGCTCGGAGCGGGCGTGCCGGGCTTCCTCGGCTCGAACGCGACGGGTGGCGACGGCCCGTGCCTGCTGCCCGGGAACGCGACCAGCTCGACCAGCACGGCGTTCCAGAACTACGTCTCGAGCCTGACCCCGACTTCCTGGGACTCGTTCGAGGACCTCGGCTCCTTGAACTATCCGTACCCGCAGGCGGCGGTCAGCGCGAACATGGTCGGATCCGGCCCGTACGCGGCGACCTCGGTCTCGGTCTCGGAGGGGTACTTCCTGGAGGCGAACCCGGCCTACGAGCAGCCGATCGGCTGCGTCGGCCAGGCGGGCTGCCTCCCCGCACCGGGATCCTACGCGAAGAACGTCGACGTCTACTGGAACAACGGCGACACGCAGGGCATCCAGGAGATGATCGCGGGCCAGGCCGACACGGCCCAGTACGACCTCTCGCACACCTCGGACATCCTGCAGCTCGTCTCCGAAGGGAAGTACGGTCTGATCCACGGGATCCCGACGTACAGCGTCCTGTGGTTCCCCTTCGAGATGAACTTCAGCTCGGCGGCCGTCGAGACGCTCGATTCGTCCGGAAACCTCAACGTTCCGGGCAATTGGTTCAGCTCGATCGGGATGCGGAACTTCATCGTGCAGGCGTACCCGTACACGACGTCCGTCCAGACGACCCTCACGGTCGACGGGATCGCGTACGGCGAGAACTATTGCGGTGCCATCCCGCAAGACATGGGGAACTACTATCCGACGAACATCTCGGCCTGCCCGAACGGGGACCCTGTCTCCAACCCGAGCACGCCTGGGAACGTCGAGTGGTGGTGGTACCAGCTGAACAATCCGAACAGCCAGTGGTACGACCCGGAGCTCTCTTCGTTCAGCCCGTCGAGCCCGGCCAAGTGGCCGATCTTCTCGGTCATCGGGACCCCGACGCTGGACACCCAGGTCGATCTCATGATCAGTGAGATCGAGCAGTTCTCGAACGACACCCTGCAGCCGTACCGTGTCGACATCCCCGGTTCGACCGAGATCGATCAGCTCGGTCTGGCGCCCGGCTTGGGCTCGATGCCGCAGTACGCCTTCGGGTGGGCGCCCGACTACCCCGACCCGACCGACTATGCGGCGCCGACGTACTACCCGGACAACTCGTACACCTACACCGACGCGGCGGCCGAGCAGATGACCAGCCCGGCGTACAACAACACGACCGCGTGCGGCAACGACAACTACGGGTCGTGGGCGGACCTCTCCTACTGGGCGAACATCGGGCAGATCCCGAACGACTGCCAGGGTGTGGCGTACGACACCGCGCTCTTCTGGATGTACAGCGCGGCCCACCTGCCCCTGGCGAACATCACCCAGCGGGTGCTCGACTACAACATGATCGAGCACATCATGGTCGAGGAGGGTCTGTACATCTACTACGACCAGGAGCTGGCGGCGGCCGACTACGCGAGCTGGATCAACCCGGCGACCATCAACACCAACCCGATGCTGGGTGGTGGCGGTGACCAGCTGTGGTACGACTGGGGGTACGCGTCCAACGCCTTCACGACGACGTTCCAGGAGTCCGGGCTTCCGTCCGGGACCTCCTGGTCGGCGACGCTGGCGGGCGTGACGGAGAGCTCCACGACGAGCTCGATCGTGTTCAGCAACCAGGTCAACGGGACCTCGCCGTTCACGATCGGCTACGTGCCGGGCTTCGGCTCCTCGGTGGTCAGCGGCAACGTGACGATCGCGGGCGATGACCAGACGGTCAGCACCGTCTTCTCCTCGCTCGGGACGAACGTCCAGACGCTGACGGTCAACGAGGTGGGCCTGGTGTCGAACACCACGTGGTCGGTAGCGCTCGGCGGCATCGGTGCGATCGTCTCCAACCAGCCGTCCGTCACCTACGCGGTGCCCGCGAACACGTACGCCTACACCCCGGGCACGGTCACCGGCTACGGTAACTCCGGCGCCGGCTCCGTGACGGTCTCGACCGGACCCGCCAGCGCGACGATCACGTACTCGCCGGACCTGTTCCAGGCGTACAACGTGACCTTCAGCGAGACGGGGCTCCCGAGCGGGCAGAGCTGGACGGTGAACCTGGGCGGCTACGCGCTCACGTCGACCGCGGCGAACATCACGTTCGTCGAGAAGAACGGGACGTACGCGTACTCGTTCGTCGTGCCGCCGAGCGTGACGGCTCCGGCGGGCGCGACGGTGATGGTGAACGGGACGTCGGTCTCGATCCCCGTCACCCTCACGCCGGTGAGCGGGCTGCAGACGGTGACCTGGTACCAGACCGGGCTGAAGGCCTCGGCGTCCTGGTCGGTGGTCGTGACGGTGAGCGGAACTCCGCACACGTTCACGAGCAACGCGAACGGTACGGTCGTGACCCAGCTGCCGAGTAGCGCCACCGCGTACGACTACACGGTGACCGCGCCGACCGGCTGGACGGCGACCCCGGCGTCGGGATCGGTCTTCGTCAACGGCACGTCGGCGTGGTCGGTCGTGGTGTTCAGCGTGACGCCGCTGACCTACACGGCGACGTTCACCGAGTCGGGCGGCAGCGCGGGCGCGTCGTGGTATGTCTACACCAACGGGCAGCAGTACACGAGCACCGGGACGTCGATCACGGTGCCGGGTCTGGTGAACGGGACGTACTACTACGCGATCGTGGCTCCGAACGGCCAGAACGCGTCGCTCCCGAGCGGGTCGTTTGTCGTCAACGGGGCGAACCCGGCGACGATCCAGGTGACGATCTTCACGCAGCCGACGAAGACCACCTCGAGCAGCCCGTCGTCGACCTACCTGTCCCCGCTCGCCTACGCGCTCGTGGGGGTGTTCGTCCTGCTGACGGTCATCTTCGCGGCGCTCGCCGCGCGGGGTCGGAAGCCGCCGACCGGGAACCCGCCGCAGTCGTGGTCCCCCACGAGCGACACCTCGAGCACCTCGGGCGGAGGGCAGACACCCCCGCCGCCCCCGACCTCCTAAGGTCGGCCGGAGCGGTCCGGGACGAACCTCTTCCTCCCCCCAGAGCCCCGCGCCCGCGGGGCTCGGGGTTTCGTTTTCTGTTCGAGGAGCGGGCCGTGGGCTCCCCTCAGAGGAGCGGGAGGCCGCCCGTGATCGGGTCGAGCGCGTTGACCCGAGCGGGGCCGAGCCCGAGGCAGGTGCGAGTGCCCGGGGGCACCTCGGTGAACCCGGCGTCCTCGACCCAGACGGTCAGGATCCCCGCGGCCCGTGCCACCCGCTCGAGCGACGACATCTCCTCGAGCGTCGGGACCGTGACGGCGACCTTCATCTGACCGTCCGCGAGCCAGTCGGCCAGGTCGCGCGGCGCGCGGGCGGCGGCCTTCTGCGTCAGCAGCACCGCCGCGTGGGCCACCTGCACCGCCGCCTTGCCCGCGGTCAGGCGAAGCTCGCCCCGGACGACCAGGACCATCTTGTGGACCGCGCGGGGGCGGCCCGCCGCGCGGTCAGTCGGCGTATTCCTCCTCCCGTCGCCGCCGCAGTTCGGCGTCGCGCGCGCGGAGCTCGGAGAGCCGTTCCCGGATCTCGGTCGACCGCGGGCCATTGGGCGCTCCGGCGCTCAGTTCCCGGTCGAGACGTCGCTCCTCCCGGCCGATTCGGTCGAGCTCTCGGGTGAGCTCCCATGCCCCCTCTTCGGATCGGAGGGACGGGGGGGACGGCCGCGGCGGCGCGCGGGCGAACGCTCCGCGGACGGCGGCCGCCGCGAGGGCGACGGCCGCGACCCCGGCCAGCGCGATCTCGAGCTGCGGGTCGGTCCAGGCCGCCTGGAACCCCGTGGGGGAGAGCAGCAGGAAGGACCCGACGAGGACGGTCAGGACCACGCTGAGCACGAACGAGAGGGTCGCCTCCTCCACGGCTCGTCGGAGCGCGCCCGGACCGCTCAACCGCCACTCGGGGAAGACGGCGCGCGTGAGGGCATACCCCGGAACGACGAACAGGAGCAGGCCGCCGACGACGGCCTCCGGGAGCTGAAGGACCGCCATCCGGGCCCCGCTCCGTCACTCCGCGGGCGCCTCGCCCGACCCGAACTGCTTCTCGAGCTGCCGACGCAGGCGGCGGTTCGAGACGAGCCCGTGCGCCGCCTTCCGCGTCGTCTCGTACTGCTTCAGTAGGGCCCGAACCTCCTGCGGCCTCTGGCCGCTCCCCCGCGCGATCCGGTGGACCCGCTCCGACTTGATCAGCGCCGCGTCGGAGAGCTCGTCGGCGTTCATCGAGTCGAGGATCGCCCGGTACCGGCGCAGACGCAGCTGGGTCTGGTCGAGCTGCTTCTCGTCCATCTTCGCCGCGCCCATCGTCGGGAACATCGATAGCAGCTTCGAGAACGACCCCATCTCGCCGAGCGAGGCGAGCTGGGAGCGCATGTCGCGGAGGGTGAACCGCCCGGACATCAGGTTCTTGGCGGCGGTCTCCGCCGCCTCCTTGTCCGAGAGCTCCTCGAACCGCTCGAGCAGCGTCTGGATGTCGCCCATCCCGAGCAGGCGGGAGACGAAGCGGGTCGGCTCGAACCGCTCCAGCTCGTCGAGATGTTCGCCGGTCCCGAGGAACAGGATCGGCGCGCCGCTCACGGCGACGGCCGAGAGCGCTCCCCCGCCCTTCGCCGAACCGTCGAGCTTCGTCACGATGACGCCCGTCAGCCCGACGGCCTTGTGGAACGCCTCGGCGCTCCGGCCGGCCGTCTGCCCCATCGCCGCGTCGAGGACGAGCAGCACCTCGTCCGGCTGGGCCGCCGCCTTCACGCGCTGCAATTCGGCGATCAGCTCCGCGTCGATCCCGCTCCGACCGGCCGTGTCGACCAGGACGGCCAGGTGCGGGGGAAACTGGGCGAGCGCCTC
>JASHVP010000200.1 GCA_030044475.1 Thermoplasmata archaeon
GGTCGGGGCCCGTCTCCTGCACCGTCCCGGCCAACCAGCTCTCGGCGGGTTCGACCTACGCCTTCGAGCTGCAGGTCTCCGACAGCGCGACCCCGACGGAGACGGCGACCTCGGGACCGTCGACGCCGGTGGCCGTCGCGACCCCCCTGGCGGTCTCGGCGCTGACGACGAGCGCGACGTCCCTCGACAAGAACCAGGCGTTCACCGTCAGCGGGACGATCCCGACCTCGGGCACTCCGGACTACACTTGGCTGTGGCTGGTCTCGATGAACGGGGGCTCGTACCAGCTCGCGACGGTCTGCCCGGTCGTCACGGGCGGGCCCACGGGGGGCGGTGGGACCGTGACCTGCTCGGTGCCGGCGAGCCAGCTCGGGGTCGGCGACACGTACCAGTTCGTGCTCGAGGTCACGGACAGCGCGACCTCTCCGGAGGTCGCTGCGTCGGCCGCCTCGACCGCCCTCGTCGTCTCCGCTGCGCTCACGGCGCCGAAGCCTCCCACCGTCGACTTCCCGTCGCTCGACGCGAACCAGATCCTCACGGTGACCGGGAAGCTCCCGACCACGGGGACTCCGACGTACGCGTGGAAGTGGCTCGTCTCGGTCAACAGCGCGGCGTTCGTCACCGCGACGGCCTGCACCGCGCCGATGGGCACGGGCGGGGCGGCGGGCGCGACCGTCACCTGCACGATCCCGAAGAGCACGCTGACGGCCGGGGACTACTACAACTTCGAGCTGCAGGTCACGGATAGCGCGACCCACGCGCAGACCAAGACGTCGGGGACCACCGTCGAGACGGTGACGGTCGCCTCGGGGCTCACGGCGGCCGCGCGCCCGACGGCGAGCGCGACGACCCTGGACGTCAACCAGACGCTGACCGTGTCCGACGACCTCCCGACGACGGGAACGGCGCCGTACGCGTGGACGTGGACGGTCTCCCTGGACGGCGGCGCGTACGCGACCTCGACGCTCTGTTCGGCGAACTCGGGCACCGGCTCCGCCGGGGCGCCCGTCGCGTGCGTCGTGACCGGGGGCACCCTCACGGTCGGCGACCACTACGTCTTCAAGCTCGAGGTGAAGGACAGCGCGACGCTGAAGGAGACGGAGACGTCGACCGCGTCCGCCGAGGTGACCGTGCACTCCGCCCTGACGGCCCCGAAGGCGCCGACCGTTGCGTACACGCACCTCGCGGTCGCCCAGACGGAGACCGTGACCGCGAAGATCCCGAGCACCGGGTCGACGCCGTACGGCTGGACCTGGCTGGTCTCGGTGAACGGCGGGGCGTTCACGACCGCGGGCGTCTGCACGACCAACTCCGGCACCGGAGCGCTCGCCGGGGCGACGATCACCTGCACGATCCTCGGGCACACGCTGACCTCGGGCGACACGTACGCGTTCAAGCTGCTGGTCCAGGACAGCGCCACGCAGCCGGAGACCGTGGCCTCGGCGGCCTCGAAGACCGTCTCGGTCTCGTAACCCCTTCGGGGGAGCCCCCGCGGGGGCTCCCCGACCTCTCGCCCGGGCGGCCCGCCACCGCCATCTGACGGCTCGGCCTCCCCCCGGAGATGGCCTCCCGGCGCGCCCTCGTCCGCGATCTGCTCCGGTCCCCCGAGCCGGCGATCCGCTGGAGGACCCGGGTCCGGGTACGGGGGGAGTCCCCGTCGTCGCCGGAGGTCCGACGGCTGGCCGAGCAGATCCGCCGGTCCGAGGTCGCCGCGGCCCTCCTGGCCCGCCGGACGGCCGTCCACCGACCCCATGCGTTCGGCGGCGTCTACCGGTACTACCAGGGCTGCCACTGGGCTCTCGCGGCCCTGGCGGACCTCGGCTACCCTCCCCACGACCCGCTCCTCGCCCCGTGGATCGATCGCGCCCTGTCGATGTGGACCCAGCCCCGGTTCCAGCGTACCGCGACGCCCCCCTCCGAGGGGGAGCGGGTCGACGAGCGGACGGGGGTCACGCGGCTACGGGGGCGGTACCGGCGGTGCGCCTCCCAGCAGGGATACGCGCTCTACTACGCCGTGCGCCTCGGGCCGGACGACCCTCGGTGGGCCGTGCTGGCCCGGATGCTGGAGCGCTGGCAGTGGCCCGACGGGGGCTGGAACTGCGATCGGACCCCCTCCGCCGACTCGTCGTCGTTCATGGAGACGCTCACGCCGATGCGAGGGCTCGCCGCCTACGCCGCTCGGACCGGCTCGCGACCGGCGCGGGTCGCGGCGGACCGGGCCGCGGAAGTGTTCCTGTCCCGACACCTGTTCCGTCGCCGGTCGAACGGGAAGGTCATGCGACCGTCGTTCCTTCGGCTGCATTACCCGCTCTACTGGCACTACGACGTGCTGGGAGGACTGAAGGGAATGGTCGAGGCCGGCCGGATCGCCGACCCTCGGTGCGGCCCGGCGCTCGACTGGCTCGAGGACCACGAACTGCCCCGGGGCGGGTGGGCGGCCGACGAGCGGTACGGACATTACTCCGCCCACTACGAATCGGGGGCCGACTCCGCGGACTGGGGAGCGCCGGATCCGGGCCGCCGGAACGACTGGGTGACCACGGACGCTCTGCAGGTCCTCGCGGCGGCCGGACGCTTGGCCGGATAGGCCGAACCCCCCCTTCGCCCCGGGCCACCGACCGGGCGGAGCCGCCCAGGGACCGGGCGACGTTGCGGCAGGTCCGTCCGCCGGATCGCCGCGTCGGCGAGGCGTCGAGGGGCTCCCTCACCGCGCCGCGGGGCGGTGCGCTCGCGTCCCGGGCCGGGCGCGCGAGGCGGTCCCGAGCTGGCGTTGGACGAGCGAGACCAGATCTCGACTCTCGGTCAAGTACCGCCGTGCCTCCGCGGCGTCGCGGAACAGGTCGCTCGCCGGGCGGCCTCCTTGCTCGTCGCCGTACATCGCGAGGGCCCGTCGGTCGGCGAGCTCGGCCGAGAGCCGGACGATCTGGGGAAGTCGTCGTCGAATCACCTGGGGAAGGGTCGGCGCCACGATCGAGAGCACCGGGCCGACGTCGTGACGCTTTGGCACTTCGACCGCCATCGCCCGCAGGAGCGCCTTCAACGACAGCTCCACCGCCTCCTGACCGAATCGTATCGTGTCCGGCCACCGCCGCTCGCGGAAGGCGCGCTGGGCGTCTCGGAGCCGCGACTCTGCGCGGCCCAGCTGGTCTTCGGCCAAACGGGAGAGGTTCACAGCTCCTCGATCTCCCCCAGTCGGGCTCCGGGACTCAGTTGCCAGAACGGGATTCCATCGCTCGGCACGATGCGACGGGCCCCCCGGGCGCGCAATTTCCTCGACACCCGGTCCAACGTTTCGCGAACGACCCACGATGGGTCGAACAGGATTACGGCGTCCTGAGTCATGTCGAGGAGGATCGTCGGTTCCTCGCGCAGCTCCTCCGCGGTCAACGGCACGAACTGGGCCTCGTGCCAGGCGCGCGGTCCGGGACCCACCGGAATCGGCGGCGCGGGAAGGTCCCGCCGAAGTGCCCGCAGCTCGTCGAGGCGGTCCCCCGCTCGCGCCGGCAACGGGTCAGCGACCACGAGGAGGTCGACGTCGCTCTCGGCCGTGTGAGTCCCCCGCGCCGTGGAGCCGAACACGGCGATCCCCCGGAGTCGCGCGCCATAGACCTGCAGCACGCCGGCGGTCGCGCCGACGAGCGTCGGATAGAACGTCTCCGCGCGGAACCTCCGCAACGGGTCAGGCTCTGGCCGGTCCGCCGCCCACCGGGCATCGAGGGCGACGTAGGACCCGCGCGCAACTCGGGCCAACCACCCGGCCCGATCCAATCGGGAGAGGATCAGCCGAATCTCGGTCCGTGCTCCGGGAAGCGCCGCCGCGGCGTCGGCGAGGGTGAACTCGCGCCACCGGAACGCCCCCTGGAGGCGAAAGAACGAGCGTGCGAGGGAGGCACCCACCCACATCACCAACTCCGACGATGTATCTAATTCAGATACTTTAGTTGAGAGGGGCGCGTCCGGCCCGCGTAACGCCCCGGCGGTTGCCCGCCGGAGCGGCCAGGTCGTGGTAGTAAGCCGCGTTCTGTTTCAGGCAGCATTCGACTGCGCGCTCTCCTCGGCGGTCGGGGAACCTCCTCCTCCCGCCGGTCAGGGCTTGCTTCCGGGGAGTCGGCCGTTTCACCAGCTCCCGGTGGAGCCTCCGGGGCGGCCCCTTCACCGTCCCACCGGGCTGTGTCGTTTCTGCTCCGGAGCTCGGACTCTCGCCCGTCGGGTTCCCACCCGACCCCGCGGTTCCCGAAGCGCGGACTTTCCTCAGCGGCCGGTCGTTGCCGACGCGGACCACCGTCAGCTGCCCTCCACCTCCTGGCACGGCGGCCGAGGCGGGGCGTGGCTATAGACGTTCCGGCGGCGCTCGCCCCGGAGGACCGCGTCGGGCGTGGCCCGGGCGGAGCGCAAACTCGAAATCCTCCCCCGCGTCGGTTCGCTCGTGGGCGCCACCCCCGAGAGCGGGAGCACCTCGGCCGGCGTCGCCGGCGCCAAGCTCCCGACCCTCGTACCGGCGCTCCTCTTGCGCCGCGGCCACGTCTGCCTCCCGGGGGAGGACGGTCCGGTCGAGGCGAAGCGGCCGCCCGGCGTGCCGTTCGACCCGTTCGACGTCGTCGATCGCCTGGCGGAGCAGTACCGGACCATCTACCTGGTCGACCTCGATGGGATCGAGCGCGGGGAGCCGCAGCTCGAGTACCTCCAGGAGTTCGCCCGCGACGTGCGCCTCTGGGTGGATGCCGGGGTCCGGGCCGCCGACCAGGCCATCGACATCCTGATCACCGGCGCGCGCCGCGTCGTGCTCTCGACGTCGGAGCTGCGCGGCCCGCGGGAGCTCAAGCGGGCGTGGAAGCTGTCGACGGAGTTCGCGTTCGAGGTCCCGATCGACCCCGTGGGCCGCGCGATCGGGTCCCCCGAATGGGGCACGACGGACCCGGCCGAGCTGGTCCGCACGGCTCGGGAGGTCGGGGTCACGGACGTCGTGCTCTCGCCCCGGGAGACCGACCCGAACTGGGACGTCATCCGCCCGATCGCGGCCGGCGGCCCGACCTGGGTCGACGGGACGTTCCAGGCCGCGCAGCTCCCGCGGCTCGCGGAGTCCGGCGCCGCGGGCGGCATCTTCCACATCACCGACCTTCTCGCGGAGTGGGGCCGCGAGGGGGAGTGACCGATCGCTTCGGGTCCGCTCCGCGCGATGATGAGAACAAGAACCAGCTGACGCATGATGACTGATGGGCGAGCTGAGCGCGGAGCGCCCGTCCGGCGGCCGGCGTCCGTCCCGGCCGATAGGTTTTAGCGGCGACGAAGGTCGGGAAGCCGCGGAGGAGGCGGTGTCCGACGGCGCCCGGATCACGATCGTCGTCCCGGACGGGCGACGCCTCGAGGTGCCGGTGGGCACTCCGGTCGGAGAGGCCCTCCGTGACTCGGACCCGTCCCGGAGGGGAGAGGTCCTCGCGGCGCTCGTCGACGGGAGGCCGGTCGACCTCGCGTTCCCGATCGAGCGCGAGGCGACCGTCGCGCCGCTGACGTTCGACGACCGGGCCGGACGGGACATCCTGCAGCACTCCTCCGCGCACCTGGTCGCCAAAGCGCTCACCGAGGTCGTCCCCGGGGCGCTCCCCACCGTCGGACCGCCGACCGAGGACGGGTTCTTCTACGACTTCGACGTGCGACCGCTCACCCCCACCGACCTGGATGCGGTGCGGCAGGCGATGGAGACGTCCGTCCGCCGGGCGGAACCGTTCCGCCGCCGCGAGCTGAGTCGGAGCGACGCCGAGGCGCTGTTCGCCGGGAACCCGTACAAGCTCCGGTACATCGCCGAGGTCCCCCCGGGGGAGACGGTCTCGGTGTACGACACGGGGTCGTTCACCGACCTTTGCCGCGGGCCGCACGTTCCCGACACCGGATGGCTGGCCGCCGTGCACATCCTCGGGTTCTCGGCGATCGCGCCCCCGAGCGAGGGCGCTCGGCCGCTCCAGCGCATCCGGGGGATCGGCTTCCCGACCCGCGAAGGGCTCCACTCGTACCTGAAGCTCCGCGCCGAGGCCGAGGCCCGCGACCATCGGGTGCTCGGCCCGAAGCTCGGCCTGTTCACGTTCGTCGACGAGGCACCGGGGTGCCCGCTCTGGATGCCGAACGGGATGGTGGTGGTTCGGGAGCTGGAGCGGTTCGTGACCGAGCACCTCCGGGAGGCGGGGTACAGCGAGGTGCGCACCCCGATGCTGTTCGCCCAGTCGATCTACGAGACCAGCGGGCACTGGGACCACTACCGCGACGACATGTTCCTCACGGTCTCGGAGGGGCGGACCTTCGGCTGGAAGCCGATGAACTGCCCGGGGTCGATGCTAATCTTCCGGGCGCGGGCGCGCAGCTACCGGGAGCTCCCGATGCGGCTCGCCGAGTTCGCCCCCCTCCACCGGGCCGAGGCGAGCGGGACCCTCCACGGGCTGACCCGGGTGCGCGAGTTCGTCCAGGACGACGCCCACCTGTTCGTCACCGAGGACCAGGTCGAGGGGGAGGTGAAGACCCTCCTCGACTGGATCGGCCGCGCGTTCACGACGTTCCGGCTCACATGGACGTACGAGCTCTCCACCCGCCCGGAGAAGTTCCTCGGGGAGCGGGAGGCGTGGGACCGGGCCGAGGCGACGCTCGAGCGGGTCCTCCGGGCCTCGGGGGTGCCGTTCCGGGTCTCGCCGGGCGAGGGCGCGTTCTACGGCCCGAAGATCGACATCCACATCCAGGACAGCCTCGGGCGGAAGTGGCAGACCGGCACCATCCAGCTCGACTCCCAGCAGCCGGCGCGGTTCGGGCTGCAGTACCAAGGGCCGGACGGCCAGCTGCACACCCCGATCGTGATCCATCGGACGATCCTCGGCAGCTGGGAGCGATTCTTCGGGGTCGTCCTCGAGCACACGGGGGGGCGACTGCCCCCGTGGCTCAGTCCGGTCCAGGTCCGGGTCCTTCCCGTCACCGACGGCCACGGCGCCGCCGCACGGGCGCTCGTCGACGAGCTGACCGAGGACGGGGTGCGCGCCGAGGTCTCGGAGAGCACGGAGTCGATCGGGAAGCGCGTGCGGTCGGCCGAGATCGACCGGATCCCGTACGTGGGGGTGCTCGGGGACCGGGAGGTCGCCGAAGGGACCGTCTCGCTGCGCCGGAGAGGGGTCCGCGACAACTCCACGCTCTCCCGAGCGGAGTTCCGCGGCCTCGTTCGGGATCGGGTCCGCCGGCGCGAGTTCGACCCGTAGCGGCGGCCCTACGACCGGGCGCGCTGGACCTTGCGCGCCTCGATCCGGGCGGAGAGGTACAGCGACTCCACCTGCGCGGTGTCGACCTGGTGCTCGGCCCGCAGGTGCTCCCGGAGCCGGGAGAGGTCGACCGGGGCGCTGCAGATCTTGCACGGGATCCGCGCCCGCCGGCTCGACGAGTCGGCCGCCCCCCCGGACTGCACGGTCGGCGTTCTCCGGTCCCA
>JASHVP010000201.1 GCA_030044475.1 Thermoplasmata archaeon
TTGATCGCGGCGTGCCAGCCCGGCGGCGGGACGAGGTAGCCGCCCTCGCCCATCACGGGCTCGGCGATGAACGCGGCCACGTCGTCCGGCGGGATCGACGTCTCGAAGTACAGCTCCTTCAGGATCTTCGCGCAGTACAGGCCGCAGCTCGGGTACGTCAGCTGGTACGGGCAGTGGTAGCAGTTCGGGGCCGGGATGTGGTGACCGCCCCCCGCGTACGGAAAGAAGCGGGCCCGCTGGACTGGCTTCGAGGTCGTCATCGTGAGCGACCCCATCGAACGGCCGTGGAACGCGCCGAGCAGCCCGATCGTGATCGGGCGCTGGCGGTGGAACCGGGCCATCTTGAGCGCCGCCTCGGCGCTCTCGGTCCCGCTGTTCGTGAAGAAGACCTTCTTCTCGAACGGACCGGGGACGAGGCCGGCGAGCCGCTCCGCGAGACGGGTCTGGTTGTCGTAGAAGAAGTCGGTCCCCGCGAAGTGCGTCAGGCGCCCCGCCTGCTCCCGGATCGCCCGCACCACCTCGGGATGGGCGTACCCGACGGCCTGGACCGCGACGCCCGAGGCGAAGTCCAGGAGTCGGTTGCCGTCGACGTCGGTGACCCAGACCCCCTCGCCGGACGCCGCCACGATCGGCGACGTCTTCGTGCTCGTCATGAGGAACCGTCGGTCGCGCGCGATGACGGCGCGCGCGTTCGGCCCGGGGATCGGCGTCGTGACCTGGATCCCCCACGACGGGGCCGTCGGGGGCGGGGCGGCGATCGGCGCGGCGGCGGACGTGCCCTCGCTCATCGGTACCCCGTTCCGAACACCCCGCGGGAGCGTAATATCTTCGCGGTCCGGCGCGGGTCCCGGGCGCCCGCTCGAACGACTCCTTTTTACGGCGCGACCGCGGCTCGGCCGGCGAGATGGAGTCCCGCCCCCGGCCGGAGGCCCCGATCGACCGGGCGGACGAGGAGCTCCGCGAGATCGTCCCCGCGCGCGCCGTGCTGACCGAGCTCGCCCGCGGCTTCCTGCTCGTCCACGAATCGAACCCGGACCGGGCGATCCGGTTCGCGGAGACGTTCCTGCGCGAACGCGCCGGGGCGTCCGAGTCGCCGCGCGTCGAGCCGGTGCCGAAGCTCACGCTCGCCCGGCTCGCGCTCGGGCGCGCGCCCCGGGGCGCGGTCGAGCCGCCCGGTTCGTCGCCGTAGCCGCCGGCCGGTCGCGCACGGCGAGGTACCGGCCGAGGTCGCGCGGAAAGCTGCGTCGCGTGAGGCCGATCCGCACGCCCCGCGGCTCGCCGAAGAACGAGCCCGGGGAGACGAGCACCGAGGCCGCGAGGCACCGACGGGCGAGGGAGTCCCCGTCCTCCTCCGTCCGGTCGAACCCGACCGGCCCGACCGGAACGGCGGCGCGCGGGAAGGCGCGTCGCCACGCCGCTCGGTTCGGCCGCAGGAGGCGGTCGACGGCGCGGGCGATCGCGCCGTGCGCCCGCACCGTCGCGAGGCCGAGCCGGACCGATTCGGCCGGGACCTCGTCGGCCAGGTTGCCGTGGAACCGGGCGAAGTCGGGGGCCGCCTCGGGGGGCGCGACGATCCATCCGACGCGGATGTCGTCCCCCGCGTAGAACTTGGTCAAGGAGCCGGTCGCCCACACGCCCGGGGTTCCGCCGACCGCGACGCTCGGGACCCGCGCGAACTCGCGGAACGTCTCGTCGACGAGGAGCGAGGAGGCGCCGGCCGCCCACCGGTCGAGCGTCGCTCGACTCCAGAGGTCTCCCTCGGGGTTCCGCGGCCGGGAGACGATCGCCACCCGGGCCGGACCTCGGTCGGTGGTCACCCGGAACCCGGCCCACCGAGCGGTCTCCGCGAGGGGCGGGTACTCCGGGAACCGGAGGCGAGCGCCCGACCGGCGCTCGCCGGGGCGGGGGCGGAGATACAGCAGGGTCCAGGAGTTCGCTTCCGTCGCCCCGTGCGTGAGGAACACCCGCTCGGCGTCAACCCGGAGGTGGTTCGCGAGCTCGCGCCGCAGGGTCTCCGGGAGGTCGTCGCCGGGCCGGAGCGGCCCGGGGCGGGGGTGCCGGATCGACCCCCACATGCCGCTCGACCCGAGGTGGTACCGGCACCCCTCGTGGGTGTCGATCCACTCGCCGAGCGGGAACGGCACGGGCCGGAGGAGCCGCGGGCCGCTAAGGCGTTCGCCCCCCCGTCACAGACCGGCCCAGAGGCAGACGACGAGGATGCCGATCGTCAGGGCCGCGAGCGGCAGCCCGTAGCGCACGAACGTGCCGAGCCGGAGCGGGACCCCCGCCCGCTCGGCCAGGTCGACCACGATGAGGTTGCTCGCCGCCCCGAGCAGGGTCGCGTTGCCGGCGAGCGTGCTCGCCCCGGAGAGCGCGAGCCAGGGGACGGCGGGGGACGGACCGTAGCCGAGCCCCTGCAGGACCGAGATCTGGAGCGCGACCCAGGGGACGTTGCTCACGATCTGCGGTCCGGCGAGCGACGTGCCGGCGATCCCGACGAGGTCGGGGAGCGGCCGACCCGGCCCCGGGATCGGCAGCAGCCGCTCCACGGCCGGGATGACGCCCCCCGCGACCGCCCCACCGACGACGACGAAGAGGCCGGCGAACAGGAGGAGGAGCTCCCAGTTGACCTGCGTGGCGATCCGTGCGCGGCCGGGCGAGAGCAGGAGGAGGAGGATCGCGCCGGCCCCGACCGTCTCCCAGACCGGGACGATCGGTCCGTGGACCACGGCGGCCGTCACGTCGAGGGTGAAGACCACGACCATCGTCCCGGGGAACAGGAGCAGTACCGGAGCCCGCCGGAGGCGGTCCCGCCAGCCGTCCGTCGGGAAGAGCGGGGGGGCCTCCTCCCGGATCCGGTCGAACGCCCGCTCGTCGGCGGGCATCGACGGGCCCAAGACCCGGTGGAGGTACCAGGCGCCGATCGCCAGGTTGATGGCGGTGGGCAGCAGCAGGTAGCGGACGAACGTCACGACCGGGTCCGAGATGCCGCTCTGGACGGCGACGAGCAGGTTCTGGGGGTTGCCGAACGGGGTCAGCACGCTGCCGACCGTCACCGCGAAACAGAGGGTCAGCAGCAGCGGCACCGGCGGCGCTCGGGTCCGGGACGCGACGGCGAGCAGGACCGGAACCCCGATCAGCACCAGCGCATCGTTGAGCAGGAACGCCGAGGCGACCCCGAACCCGACGAAGAGGACCGCCGGGAGGTCGGTCGATCGCGGGGCTCTCCCGACCAGCCACCGGGCGATGCGGTCGAGCGCGCCCGACTCCTGGAGCGCCCCCGCGAACAGGAACAGGCCGAAGAGGAACAGCAGGGTCGGGCCGGCCGCCGCGAGCGCCGCCTCGGCGCCCGAGATCGAGAGGACCCCCGCCGCCACGGTGAGGAACGCGCCGGCCAGGAAGATCGTCCACACCCCGGGACCCCGTCCGGTCATCTGGCGGGCGATGACCGCCCCGAACACGCCCACGAGCAGTCCGGCCGCCACGTAGTCCACGGACCGTCTCCGACCGGGGCCGCAGGTCCCCCGGGCGGTTAGCACCCACCCGTGCAGGGGAACCGTCTTGAACCGCGG
The DNA here is from genome assembly GCA_030044475.1 of Thermoplasmata archaeon. Taxonomy (GTDB): domain Archaea; phylum Thermoplasmatota; class Thermoplasmata; order Lutacidiplasmatales; family UBA184; genus Lutacidiplasma. The sequence goes on from JASHVP010000201.1 coordinate 3,573, forward strand.
GTCCGCACGTCCGGCCGTGCCCCCGCCGAGCCCGTCGGTCGACGTCGGGCCGGGAGGGCGGATCCGGGCGCTCTCAGCGGCCTGGTTCTCCGACGGGGCCCGCCGGCGGACCGAGGCACGGCGCGCCGGTCGGTGCGTCGAGTGCGCGGCGACGCTGCCCTCGCACCGGAGCCCGTACTGCTCGCGACGGTGCCAGTGGCGGTTCCACGGCCACTACTTCTGGGACTCCGCGCGCTCCTACACCCTGCTCCGGGACCGGTACACCTGCCAGATCTGCGGCCGCCGCCGGCGGGCCCGCGAACTGGACGTCGATCACATCGTCGAGATCGCGGCGGGGGGCGCCGCCCTGGAGTACTCGAACCTGCAGACCGTCTGCCGCGACTGCCACCGGGCCAAGACCCGCCGGTTCCTCAGCGAGCGGCGGCGTCCGGTCGCGTCCGGCCCGCCGCTCCTCGTCGCAGCGGACGAGGCGGACGCGGGGCGGGCTAGGGTATAATAAGCGTCCGTCGGTCGCCTCCGGTACCCATGGCGCTAGCCCGCAGCACGGCAAAGGTCGCCCTGATCGTGATCGTACTCGCCGCCCTCGTGGCGGTCCCCCTCGCCAGCTCGGGCGATGTCGCCCGCGCGGCGCTCCCTCCGGCCGCTTCGACCGCGCCCCCCGCGTTCGCGCCGCCGGCACGTTCCAGCGCCGAGGCGTGGAACCTCGGCGACCACGGACCGACGTCGCTCGCCTCCGCCCCGTCCCCCTCCACCTCGACCCCCGCCGCGTCGACCGAGACGGTCACGCTCCCCTCCGTGACGATCGCGAAGCAGCTGATCGCGGAGGGAAAGCTCAGTTCGAGCAGCGTCTTCTTCCCCAACCTCAACCGCCCGACCCAACTCTCTACGGGCGGCACCCTCTCGCCGTCGTATCCGGGCACCCCCGCTCCGATGGGCCTCTCCGACCTCGGGCTCGGCGCCGGGGGACCGTACGAGTACAACACCTCCAGCTTCCAGTCGGTGATGACCCTCAACAACTTCACCGACTACAATCCCGGCTACGCCGGCTACGATGCGCCCCCGAACTTCATGACGTTCCAGCTGAACACCGTCACGGTCAACACCTCGTACCCCGGGTTCACGAACGGGTCGTTCTGGATCCAGAACGTGGTCCACTTCAACGGGACCTCCCTGCAGTTCGAGGACAACATCTGGAACTTCTCGAGCACCGCGGCGGCGCTCAACACCGGCACGCTCCTGAACTACACCGGGACCCTCGTGCCGGGCTCGTTCTACTACGTCTACGGCCCGACCTACCAGGTGACCTATCCGTTCACCCTGACGCTCTACAACAACCTCACGGGGGCGGGCGGGCATCCGGGCGTCTACTTCAACTACACGCTCACGAACAGTTCCGCCTCGGTGAGCGGGTCGTACGACTACGTCACGTTCAACGGGAGCTACAATCCGTCCTCGCCGATCCAGTTCCAGGTCAACGGGCGGGAGTACAATCCGCTCGGCTACCTGTTCTATGACGCCGAGACGATCTTCGGCGGGAACGGGGGCGGCGCCAACGCGGTCATCACGTCCCTGAACGGTTCGACGACCCTCAACTATTGGGACGCGACGTCGGGCTCCTACGTGAGCGTCCCCTCCGCGTACGACTACGGCGAGGACACGGGCGAGACGGCCGTCGGGGTGGCCGCGTACTACACCGGCACCACCGAGTACATCAACCAGGGCCCGTCGATGCTCTACGGGCTCTGGAACACGAGCACGACGGCGTTCGGCCCCGCGGCGAACCCCGGATGGATCCACATCTCGATCTCGCAGCCGACGAACTACGGGTTCCTGTTCGCCTCCAACGACACGACGTTTGCGACCGGCGTGAACTCGTCGTACGCCCCGTCCGACGCGTCGGGTCTGACGACCACCGACCTGCCTCCGCTGGCGACCGGGAGTTCCTACGTCTTCCAGCTGTACACGAACGGATACGATACCGCGTTCGCGAACTTCACGGCGAACGGGTCCGCGACCCTGACCCCGACGGCCAACCCCTCGGTCGTCGACACCCCGATCTACCTCAGCGACGATGCGCAGGTCGCCGCCTTCGGCAGCGCGGGATTGGCCGGGGTCACGTACAACGCGACGGACGACTGGCTGTGGATCAACGACACGACGGTCACCCTCGCTCCGGCGTTCCGGGGCGTGAACGACTTCTTCTTCCCGACGTTCATGCTGTTCGCCGGCCTCGACCTGGGGACGTCGGTCTACATCAACGGCCTGGTGCAGGACGCCTCGACGTTCAACTACACGCGCTACGCGCTCACGTTCAACCTGCCGTCGTGGAGCCAGGGGTACTACTTCAACTACGGAAGCGGCATCTTTGAGGTGACGAACGTCTCGGTCACGGGCGACTCGTACGCCTACTACGTCTACGACGCGTACCCGATCGCCGCGATCGAGTTCTGGCAGACCGTCGGCAGCGCCGCCTGGAACGACACGACCGCCCAGGACTCGTTCGGCGTCGACGTGCTCAACTCCGACGATGCGACGCTCTGGAACATCCAGGGCGAGACCGGCGCGAACGCCATCGCCATCCTCGGGTCGGAGGGCGTCACCGCCTACAACATCGCGTCGAACGGGACCGACATCGCCGGCTTCCCGACGTGGGCCGCCTACGTCGACGATTCGGCGTTCCTGCTCCTCGAGAACATCACCGCGACGAACGGCGCGCTCGGGGTCTACGGGGTCGACGTCGGCTACTGGACGATCGACGGCCTCACGGATGTCGACGGCTACATCGGTGCGGAACTCGAGGACGTCGGCCTTCTCGGGATCTACGACGTCTCGGTCACCGACTCCGAAGGGATGTTCGTCGCCGACGCCGAGTACCTGACGATCCAGGACGTGACGGTCTCGACCGACGGCTTCGCCGGGGTCATCGAGGACGGGGTGGACCTCACCGTGGACGACCTGTCCGTGACCAACTCGACCGGCTACGAGGTCGGCTTCTGGACCGGGTTCACGACGAACGACACCAGCGTGACCGGGGCGCTCGCCTCGGGCTTCGCGCTGCTGTACGAGGTCCAGAACGTGACCGCCACGAACCTCTCGGCCACCGACGGCTCCTACGGCGGCGAGTTCGAGATCGTGGAGAACGTCTCCGCGAGCGACATCGTCGCGACCGACGGCTCCGGCGGCCTCGAGATCCTCGACGCGTTCAACGTCACGGAGTGGGAGATCGCCGCCTCCGACAACTCGATCGGGGTCATCACCGCGGAAGCGACCGACGTGACGGTCGCGGAGGTCTACGCCAACCAGACGTCGTTCGGCGTGGGGGTCGAGGACGACCTCGACACGGTCGTCGAGGACGTCAACGCGAGCTCCTCGTCGCTCGGTCCGCTCTACTTCGCCAACCCGCTCGGGAACGCCTTCCCGAACGCCGCGGTCGCCTCGTTCTACAACGACGAGCTGCTGATCCTCGGGGTCACCGCGATCGACTCCGCCTACGGGGTGCTGGAGAACGACTCCACCAACCTGACGATCGCGCTCGTCACCGAGTGGAACGGCGTCGACGGCATCTCGCTCAACGGCTCCGCCTACGTGGAGGTCGCCCAGTCGTTCCTCTACGGCAACGAGGTCGGGATCTGGGCGTACAACACCACGAACGCGACGATCACCGCGAACACGGTCGAAGGGTCGCTGAGCTACGGGCTCGCGATCGACTTTGGGGCGAACGCCGTCGTCTACGCGAACAACTTCGTCGCGAACAACGGTGCGAGCACGAGCGGCGGTTACTCCTCGGCGCACGTCCAGGCGTCGGTCGCCGGCATCTCGACCGTCACCTTCGACTTCGCCGGGATGGGCAACTACTGGTCCGACTGGACCGGGAGCGGCTCCTACGTGATCGCGACGGGCGTCGACGACACGTCGCCGTACGCGAGTTTCATCTCGAACTGGCTACAGTTCGTCGAGGTCGGCCTCCCTGTCGGCACCGCGTGGGGCTTCACGCTCGACACGGTCGCGTACACGACGACCGCCCCGCTCGTCTTCATCCCGAGCTGGAGCCTCCCGGCCGCGACCCTCGGCTTCGTCGTGAACCCGCCGAGCGGCTGGGTCCCGACACCGGGCTCCGGCACCGTCGACTTCACCGGCGCGAACACCACCGTCACGATCTCGTTCGTCGAAGTGTTCTACACGGTGACGTTCACGGCGACCGGGCTGCCCGACGGCACGACGTACAGCGTGACGTTCGACGGCACGACGCTGACGAACGTCTCGGCCGGCGGCACGGTGTCGAACGTCTTCACCGTCCCGAACGGGACCTACGCGTTCTCGATCGCCACGATCTCGGGCTACCGCCCGAACACCCCCGTCAGCGGGAGCCTCACGGTGAGCGGCGCGGACGTCACGCGGTCGACCGGCTACACCCAGGTGACGTACGTGGTCTCGTTTGAGGAGACCGGCCTCTCCACCGGGACCGCGTGGGCCGTGACGCTGAACGGCGTCGAGACGAGCTCGCTGACGGCGTTCGTGAACTTCACCGAGCCGAACGGGACGTACGCCTTCTCGGTCGCCGCCGTCGCGGGCTACGACGCGCCGTCGCCGGGCAGCGGCAACGCGACCGTCGCCGGGTTCAACCAGACGGTGATGATCGCCTTCGTGACGGCGCCGCCGACGTACTACACCGTCACCTTCACCGAGACCGGCCTGACCGCGGGCACCTCGTGGTCGGTGACGTTCAACGGCACGCCGACCTCCTCGACCACGTCGACGATCGTCTTCTCCGAGCTGAACGACTCGTACACCTACACGATCGCGAATGTGGACGGACTCGTCCCGACGCCGAGCAGCGGCACCGTCACGGTCGACGGGATGAACGCCGACGTGAACGTCACCTTCGCGGCGCCCCCGCCGCCGACCTACACGGTGACGTTCACCGAGACCGGCCTCGCCACCGGGACGATGTGGACGGTCGTGTTCAACGGCACGCCCGAGAGCTCGACGACCTCGACGATCACGATCACCGGGCAGGGGGACGGGAGCTACCCGTACACGGTCGACACGGTCTCCGGCTACAACGCGCCGTCCCCGGCGTCGGGCACGGCGAAGGTGAGCGGGGCGTCCGTCAACTACCCGATCTCCTTCTCGAAGCCGAGCAGTTCCACCTCGTCGTCGACGAGCCTGCCGAGCTGGGCGTGGATCGTGATCGCGGTCGTCGTCGTGCTCGTGATCGTGGGCGTGGTGGTCGCGGTGATGATGCGCGGCCGCAAGCCGCCGACCTCGAGCGGCGGGAACGAGCCGTCGTCCGGCGACAGCACCGGCACCGAGCCCCCGTCCGAGACGTGGACCGAGGGCCAGGGCCCCGGCGGCTCCACGTAGGGTCTCGGGCCGCCCCGGCGGTTCCAACCCCTTCCCCCGGTCGGGGGCCAGAGTTCAAGCGCGCCCCGTCCCTCCGCTCGCGAGGCGGACGCCGATGCGGGTCGGGATCCTGGGGAGCGGAGAGGTCGCGCGATCGTTGGGGAACGGGTTCGCCACCCTCGGCCACGAGGTCAAGCTCGGGACCCGGCACCCCGAGGACCCGAAGCTCGCGGCCTGGCTGCGGGCGCACCCCGGGAAGCGGACGGTCGGCAGTTTCGCCGAGGCGGCGGAGTTCGGCGAGATCCTGGTGGTCGCGGTCCGGGGCGTCGCCGTCGCCGACGCGGTCGCGGCCGCCGGACCGGCCCGGTTCGACGGGAAGGTCGTGATCGACGTCACCAACCCCCTCGTGATGCGGGAGACCGGGCCCCCGACCCTCGCCGTCGGGCCCGCCGGATCGGCCGGGGAGGCGTTGCAGGCGCTCCTCCCGCACGGCCGGGTCGTGAAGGCGTTCAACATCGTCGGGAACCCGAGCTTCTTCCGGCCCGCGTTTCCCGGCGGCCCGCCGGACATGTTCCTGTGCGGGAACGACCCCGCCGCGAAGCGCGTCGTCACCGGCCTTCTCCACGACTTCGGCTGGTCGTCGGTGATCGACATCGGCGGGATCGACGGCTCCCGCGAGCTCGAGGCGCTGTGCGTCCTCTGGGTGAAGGCCGGCCTCGCGATCGGGAACTTTCAGATCGCGTTCAAGCTGCTCCGCAAGTGATCCGGTCGCCCGCCGGGGGACGGGTCAATGCGCGTCCGCGGGCGCCGGGCTGCGCGCGGCCGCGCTCGGGCGGCTCGCGTGCCCGAGGTTGCGGCCCCGCACGACGAGGACGGGGCACGGCGCTTCGCTCGCGAGGCGCAGGGAGACGCTGCCGAGCAGGATCCGCTGCCCCCGCGAGAGGCCGCGGGACCCGACGACGACCAGGTCGTACGGCTTCTGCTTCAGCCACTCGAGGAGCGCCTCCGGCACTTCCCCGCGCAGGGTCACGGAGTCGAATCCGCCAGCCCCTTGCTCCAACGCGTCCCGCTGGACCTCCTCGACGACCTCCGAGAGGGTCTTTCCATCGGCGGCCTCGGGAACGAGGCTCTCGAGGTACGGGTCGGTCCCCTTCTTCGGCGGCGGCCGGACGACCGCGACCGTCAGGTGCGCGTGGAACCGGCCGGAGAGGGTCGCCGCCACCGAGCAGGCGCGGCGCGCCGGGGCCGAGCCGTCCGACGCGACGAGGATCCGTCCAAACATCCCGCGGGGCGCGAACGCTCCGGCGTCTTATCCCCGTTCCGCCTCTCCGGGGACCGGCCCGACCGGGGGGAAGGGGTCCGGCGGGACTATTCGGTCAGCGCCGACCCGGGGGCGGTCGCGGTCCGCAACCGGCGGACGGTCTCGACGAAGAGGGCGCGGATGATCTCCGGGTCCTGCCCGACCGCGCCCCAGAACTCCCACCGATTGAGCACGAGGCACCGGACGTCCGAGGTCGCCTTGACGTCGGCCGTGCGCGGCTGCTCGTCGACGAGCGCCATCTCGCCGAAGAACTGGCCGGTCGAGAGCGCCCCCACCTTCTGGCCGCCGCGCACGACCTCGGCCTGACCCGAGAGGAGCAGGTAGAATCCGATCCCCTTCTCTCCCTGCGTGACGATCGTCTCGCCCGGTTTGAACGTCCGCTCGAGCGCCGACGACGCGATCCCCTTCAGCTGACGCTTGCTGAGCGCGGAGAAGAGCGGTACCGAGCCCAGCAGTTCGACGCGATCCTGGTCCGCCACGCGGCCACCCGAGGGGGGCGAACGGGCTCCCCCGTTATATGGGTGACCGCCCGCCAACGGACGGTCAGCAGGAGCCGCGCGCGACGACCTCTTCGCAGTGGGAGGCCGGCCAGACGGCGAGGGTGCCCATCTGCCCGAACGGCGCGAAGTAGGTTCGCACCGACGTCTCGTCCGGGGCGTCGGCGATGACGTACAGATGGTGCTTCTCCCGCGCCACGGCGTCGCCCTGGATGCGGATCCCGGCCTTCCCCGCGTTCTGCAGGAGGGCGAGGAGGCCGGCCGCCATCTGGGGATTCCGGGCGGGGCATCGGTCGGCGGGGTGGGTGTGTTCCGCAACGTAGAGCGGCATGACCGGGCCTCCGCTCGCGTCGGCATAACCCCGCCGACGGGCGAGGATTCCGTGGCCGGGGCCGAGAATTGCGCCCGAGCCCGAGGTCTCCTAGCGGTAGCCGATGACGAATCGTCGAAGGAACGGGAACAGCACGCGACCGTCGCTCCGGCGCGGGTACTGACCCACCAGTTCCGAGCGGAGCTCGTCCAGGAACCGCTCGCGCCCCTCCGCGGTCGCGATCTGCTGGAGGAGAGGTCGGAGACCCGTGCCCTGGATCCAGTCGATCACCGTCTCCGGTCCGGGGAAGACGTGCTCGTACCGGGTGTCCCAGAGTTCCACCCGGCGGGCCCGAGAGGCCAGGATGTCGTAGTACTCCGCGAGCGCTCGGACATGGGCGACGGCCGGATCGATCCAGGTCAGTCGGTCCCAGGGAGCGTGCGTACGGACGGCGGAGACCGCCCGCATCCAACCGGGTTCCGGGGTCTCCCGGGCGGGGACTTGGAACGCCAGGGCGCCGTCGGGGGCGACCCAACTCCAGAGTCGGGGGAGCAGCTGGGCATGGTCCGGCAGCCATTGGAGCGCGGCGTTGGAGAAGACCAGGTCGTAGGACCCCGTCGGGGCCCAGGTCCGAAGATCGGCTTCGACCCAC
>JASHVP010000016.1 GCA_030044475.1 Thermoplasmata archaeon
TCGACAACGCCCCAAACGAGCCACCTGCGCGCTCGCGCGCGCCGGCGGCCCGCCGGGCCCCCGCCGAGGACGCGCGCATCGCCCTACGGTGCAACCGCAAGGAGCTCCAGCTGGTCGACTCGTTCGTGACGAACGGCGAGTACCCGACCCGGTCCGAGCTCATGCGGGCGGCGCTGCACGCGTTCCTGCGGTCCCGGGCCTTGTCGACCGCGCCCACCCCTCCGGTGGATGCCGATGGACTCGTCGAAGTGCCCGTCCGGCTCCGCCCGGAGGAGTACGCCGAGATCGTCGCCTACGCGCAAACCGTCGGGAACGGGACCTCCGTTCGAGACGTGCTCGCCATGCTGTTGCGGCGCGGTGAGCTCGAACAGAAGGTCCACGAGCTCGCACTGCGCGCCCGCGAATCCGTGCGGGAGGCGGCCGCGAACCGGAGCCAGGTCGGTGCCCTGGCCGATTCGGGAAAGGATCTCGAGAAGCGGGGGGTCGTCGGTCGATAGCGAAGGGGTCGACGTCGGATCGGTCGAGGGGTGGGGTGTGGCGACCTACGGAGGCCAGCGAGGGAACGGCGATCGAGAGACCCGGCCGGTGGATGCCGGCGCGTACGAGGACGGCTGGGAGGACCGGCTGCGCCTCGGACAGGAGCTCCGCATCGTGCTGGTCGCCGTCGGCGGCGGCGCCATCCGCATCGTCCGCGAGGTCGCGCGCCGGCATCTCCGCCACGTCGAGACGGTGGCGATCAATTGCGACCCGAAGGTCCAGGCCTACGACGAGTTCGACCGGCGCGTCTACCTCGGGCCGGACACCGGCGCCGAGGTCGACACCGGCGGATCTCCCCTGACCGGCGGCGTGCTCGCCCGGGCGGCGGTCCCCGCGCTCGAGCGGATCTTCGACGGCACCACCTTCGTCATCGTCGTCGGGAGTCTCGGCGGCGGCGCGGGGAGCGGAGCGCTCCCGTGCATCCTCGAGGTCGCGAGCCGCCACGCGGAGGTCGTGAGTGCGTTCGTCGTCAAGCCGTTCCGGTGCGAGGGCGACCGGCGCGCCCTGGCCGACCGCACCATCGGCCGACTTCCGTTCGTCGATGCGTTCGTCGACAAGCGCGAGCGCGGCTACGCCACGCTCCAGACCCTCGACAACGAGTCCCTCGTCACGACCCAAGGTCGACTCCCCTTCGCCCGGATCTCCGAGCACTGGGCGAACGTCCTCGAGGACCACATCGAGCGCTCGTTCCTCGCTCCGGCGGAGGCGTTGCTCGACACCGCCCGGCTCGCGCGGCTCGCCCAGGAGCCCCCGATGAACGAGGTCTCGCTGCCCGAGATCCCTCCGATCGCGAGCCCGTCGCCCCCTCCCGCCCCCGCGGAGCCGATCCTGCCGGCCGCGCCCGGGGCCGAGGTCGAATTGACGTTCGAAGTCGTGGACGCGGCACGGTCCCCTCCGGTTCCCTGAGCGGTCCGCCCCTCGCTCTACCGCCGGGGAGGGGGCCCGCGCCGGGAATCAACCTTATCTGAGGGGCGAGGTGGTCCGGATCGATGGACGGGCGGCTCGCGACGGTCCTGCTGACGCTCGTGCTGCCGTCGGCCCTGCTCGGGGTGACGGTCGTCGAGTTCGCGTCGAACCCGGTCGCGGTCCTCGTCCTGATCTCGACGATGGTCGCGGGCGGGTTCTATCTCCTGACGTATCAGGAGACGTTCGCCTGAGCCCCGACGTCCCCGCCTACCGGTACATCTCTTCGGCCGGGGGAGCCGGGCCACCTTCGGGCGTAGAGGCCCGCGGCGACGAACGGATCGCGGCGCGGAGCGCCTTCTCGATCTCCTCGGCCTGCGTCCGCAGCGGGCCGGTGTCGATCCGCAGTTCGGGCAGGAGGCGGTCGAGCGCCTCGATCAGCGCCGCGCCGGCGCGGTGGTCCGGGAGACCCTCCGCGACCCGTGCGCTGACGAGAAGGACCGCGACGGGGACGGACCGGCCGATGCCCTGGACGAGCAGGGAGCCCGACACCCCGCCGATCACCCCGTCCTCGAGCGGGCGCGCCTTCGTCGCGGCGAACGCCTTCTCCAGCGCCGCGTCCCGGCGGGAGTACGCGACCCAGACCTGCTCGGGCGCGTCGGGGGCGGCCGCGGCGCCGGGGGAAGCGGGCGGCTCCGGAGCCGCGTCGTCGTCCTCCCCGGTCGGGTGCGGCACCACCCCTTCGAGACCGAGGACCATCCGCGCCGCGCGTCGCTCCGCGTTGTCGAGGATCGTCCGCGCGAGCGAGTTCGATTGCGCCGGCGTGGGGGGGAACTCCGACAGGACGAGTCCGAGGTCGGGGCGGCCGTAGACCCGCACGGTCGGATGGACGACGCCGCCCTGGACGACCGCGATCGGGGCCTGGTCCGGCGACTCGAAGCGGCCGATCCGGGGGAGCTGGAGCGACCGAACGATGTAATGCGCCGCGACCGTGGTGGCGAGTCCCGCGCTCGGGAACGCCGACACGATCACCCCGCCCGCGGCGAACCCGGGAGCCTCCGCCTTCTCCTCCCTCCAACCGTATTCCATGGGCGCCCGCGGCGCCAGAACGCCGGCCCCCTATAGCCCGTCCGCCCTCGTTCCGCGCTAAGCCCAAGTACTTCGCTCCGCTCCGAAGTCGACGTGGGGCTTCCGCTGCGCGATATCGTGGCGGCCCAGGAGCTTCCATGGGAGGCGCTCGCCGGCCGGACGCTCGCGGTCGACGGCTACAATGCCACGTACCAGTTCCTCGCCACGATGCGGCAGCGCGACGGACAGTTGTTCTCGGACGCCGAGGGCCGGGTGACCAGCCACCTGATGGGGGTGTTCTACCGCACGACCTCGCTGCTCCGGGAAGGAGTCCTCCCGGTCTGGGTCTTCGACGGGACGCCTCCCGAGCGAAAGGCCGGCACGATCCGCGGGCGGATCCAGGCGAAGGAACGAGCCGAAGGGGAGTGGCAGGCCGCGCTGGCGGCCGGTGACCTCGCGACGGCCCGACGGAAGGCCGCGCAGACCTCCCGGCTCACGCGGGCGATGGTCGACGAGCTGCGGGAATTGCTCACCGCGCTCGGGGTCCCGTCGATCGCCGCCCCGAGCGAGGGGGAGGCCCAGGCGGCCCGGATGGCGGCCGCCGGCCGAGTGTGGGCCTCCGCGTCGGAGGATTACGACTCGCTCCTGTTCGGGGCGCCCCGCCTCGTCCGGGGGCTCGCGGCGCGGGGGCGGGGCGGCACCAGCCCCGGGGCTCAGCTGATCGTCCGGGAGGAACTGCTGCAGACGCTCGGGATCTCCGCCGAGGAGCTGATCGTCTTGGGGCTCGTCATCGGCACGGATTACAACGACGGCGTCCGGGGCTACGGCCCGAAGAAGGCGCTCAAGCTCGTGCAGGAGCACCTGGGATTCGCCGCGACGGTGGCGAAGGCCGGGCTCGACGCGGCCGAGGCGGAGGAGGTCGCCGAGATCTTCCGACACCCCCGCACCGACGACGGGCCCGTGCCGGCGTTCGGGCCGGTCGACGAGGCGGCGGTGCTCCACCTCCTCGTGGAGACGCACGGGTTCGCAGAAGACCGGGTCCGCGCGGCCGTCGCGCGCGCTCGGCAGCGGCCGAAGACCGGCCCGAGTCCGGTCGATACGAAGGGCCATCAGACGCTGCTCGAGACGTTCGGAGGGCCCCCGTCATGACCCGGTTCGAGTGCGTCCCGAACTTCTCCGAGGGCCGGGACGAGGAGCGGATCCGGCGGATCGTCGCGCCCGCGCGGGCCGTCGCGGGCGTGACGGTCTTGGACGTCGAGCGGAACGCGGACCACCACCGGTGCGTCGTCAGCCTCGCGGGCGACGGCGAGGCGCTCCTCGACGCGGTCTTCCGGATGATCCAGGTCGCGACCGCGACGATCGACCTGACGCAGCACACGGGCGAGCATCCCCGGATGGGCGCGACCGACGTCGTCCCGTTCGTGCCGCTCGGCGACGCCACGATGCCCGACGCGGTCCGCCTGGCCGAGCGTCTCGGCGAACGGGTGGCCGCGGAGCTCGGGATCCCGGTCTACCTCTACGCGGCCGCCGCCCGACGGCCGGAGCGGACCGACCTAGCGAAGGTCCGCGAGGGGCAGTTCGAGGGGCTCCGCGACGCGATCCGGACGGACCCCGCGCGGGCCCCCGATTTCGGCCCGTTGCACCTCCACCCCACCGCGGGAGCGGTCGCGATCGGAGCCCGTCCGGTCCTCATCGCCTACAACGTCTACCTCACGACGCCCGACGTCGCGGTCGCGAAGCGGGTCGCCAAGGCGGTGCGGGCACGCGACGGCGGGCTGCCCGACGTGAAGGCGCTCGGGTTCGCGATCCAGGAGCGGAACCGCGCGCAGGTCTCGATGAACCTGACCGACTACCGGGTGACGCCGATGCCCCGGGCGTTCGAAGCGGTGCGCCGGGAGGCCGCGCGGTACGGGGTCGGCGTCGAGGAGTCGGAGATCGTCGGTCTGGTCCCGGAGGATGCCCTGTTCGACGCCGCCGACTACTATCTGCAGCTGCACGCCTTCGACCGGGCCGCGATCCTCGAACGCAAGGTCCGGGCGATCGACGCGGACGCGCCGGGCCACGAGTCGATCGCCTCGTTCACCCGTCGGCTCGCCGCCCGGACGCCGACCCCGGGCGGAGGGAGCGCGGCCGCGCTCGCGGGGGCGCTCGGCGCCGCTCTCGGGGAGATGGTCCTCGCCTACTCGATCGACCCGGCGACTCCGGTCGCGGAGCTGACGTCGGCCCGCACCGAGCTCGCCGACGGTCGGCATCGGTTCCTCCAGCTGGTCGACGAGGACGCCCAGTCGTACGAGGCGGTGCGGGCCGCGCGGAGGGCGCGCAAGGAGCGGCCCGACGACGCCGGCGCGCTCGCGGCGGTCGTCGCGGCCCTGCGAGGGGCCGCCTCGGTGCCGCTCGAGACCGCCCGTCGGGCCGTCGATCTCGCGCGGGCCTTGGAGGCCGTGCGCGGGGCGACGAGGACGGCGCTGGCGAGCGACCTCACGACCGCGCTCGCCCTGTTCCGGGCCGCGACGGAAGGGGCGCTCGCGAACGTCGAGATCAATCTCGCCGACCTGCGCGCGGCCGGGCAGACGGTGGACGACCTCGAGGGTGAGGTGGCCCGGCTCCGGCCCGGGTGACCGGACGATGTCCGCCCGACGTGGCACGGGAGACCGGCCGTGGGTCCACGTCAACTGCGCCGTCTCGCTCGACGGCCGGCTGGCGTACGCCGGCGGGGCGCGCGCTCGGCTCTCCTCCCCGGAGGACCTCCGCCGGGTGCAGCGCCTCCGGGCCCAATCGGACGGGATCCTGGTCGGCGTCGGCACCGTGATCCACGACGACCCGTCGCTGCGCGTCCACTGGGACCTGCTCGAAACGGCCCCCGGGCGCGAGCCGGCGCGGATCGTCCTGGACGGGAGCGGACGGACCCCGGAGGGGGCCCGCGTCCTCGACGGGTCGGCGACGACGTTTCTCGTCACCACCGAACGGTCGCGTCGGACCTACCCCCCGCACGTCCGCACGATCGTCGCGGGGACCGAGCGCGTCGGCCTGGCCGAGGCGTTCCGGGCGCTGCGCGCGGCCGGGATCCGGCGGCTCCTCGTGGAGGGGGGCGGGGAGGTCCTGGCCAGCGTGCTGCGCGACGGTCGGTTCGACCGATTGACCGTCTACTACGCTCCGGTGCTGATCGGGGGTCGGACCGCCCCGCCGATGCTCGGCGGACCCGAGACCTCGGGCCCCGCGACGGCCCGCCCCCTCGTCCTCGAGGGCACGGAGAGGGTGGGGGAGGGGTACGTGGCCACGTACCGCCCGGGGGCACCCCCGGGCGCCCCCTCGGCCGCCGATGCGGCTGGCCGCCTAGGTTGATATCCCGGGACCTCGTCGAAACGGTGGGGAGCCCGGCATGAACGCACCGACCGCCTCCCGCCCCCTCGGCGTCGCCATCCTCGCCGTCCTGGTCGGCCTCTTCGGCATCCTGCTCGTGATCGGCGGCGTGCTCGTCCTCGCCCTCGGGTCGACCTCCCTCGTGTCGGACCTCGAACTCGGGATCTCGGGCACCTCCGCCCTCCTGCTCGGGATCATCGTCCTCGTCTACGGACTGGTCGTCCTCGGGGTCGCCGTCGGGCTGTGGGACCTGCGGATGTGGGCGCTGGCGCTCGCGGTCATCGTCCTCCTGGTGCAGATCGCCTTCCACGCGATCGACAACACCTACCTCTCCGTCGGCTTCTTCGTCGACCTCCTCCTGCTGATCTACCTCATCGCGGTCTCCCGCCACTTCAGCTGACGGACGACCGGCCGCGCACCCGTTATCAACCCCGGACGCTCCGGCGCGACCGAGGGCGCCGATGCGGCTCGTCCACTTCACGCTGCAGGACCAGTTCCACTTCGGGATGGTCACCGACGCGAACGAGTTCCTCGACCTCGACACCGCGGTGCGGGACTACTACGGGGTCAACCCGGTCAAGGGGGCCGACCCGAGCCGGTTCCGCGACATGCAGGCGTTCTTCCGGGGCGGGGCCGACTCGGTCGCGCTCACGAAGAAGATCGTCGAGTACGTCGACCGGCGGCGCGCGATGGGCTGGACCCCGCGCGCGGCGACCGGCGCCCGGTTCCTGTTCAAGGCCGAGGAGGGCATCAAGCTCCTCGCCCCGGTCGTCCATGGCAACAAGATCTACTGCCTGGCGCAGAACTCCCGCAGCCACCTGCAGGAGCAGGGGAAGCCGATCCCGACCCAGCCGTACGTCTTCACCCGGTTCGCGAACAGCCTCGTCGGGCCGAGCGAGGCGCTCGTCCTCAACCCGACGGCGACGTTCCCCGACGTCGAGCTCGAGCTCGCGGCCGTCGTCGGACAGCACGGGAAGCACATCCCGGCGGCGAAGGCGATGGAGCACATCGCCGGGTTCACCATCGCGCTCGACATGGGGTACCGCGACCTCCAGTACCCCGCGGGCGGCGGGCCGACCGACTGGGTGATGGGAAAGGGGTTCGACGCGACGATGGCCGTCGGTCCGTGGGTGGTGCCAAAGGAGGAGGTCGGCGACCCGTACCCGCTCACGATGGAGCTGAAGGTCGGGGGCGTGACCCGCCAGAAGGGCGCGACGTCCGACTACGTGTTCCGGATCCCCGAGATCCTCGCCCATCTCTCGAAGGGGATCACGTTCGAACCGGGGGACGTCCTCTCGCTCGGCAGCCTGGGCGGGGTCCCCGGCTTCGAGTTCGGGAACGAGTCGCGGAAGCTGAAGCCGGGCGACGCGATCGAGGCGACGATCGAGAAGATCGGCCGCCTCACGGTGCCGGTGAAGGCCGAAGCTCCGCCTCCCCCCGCAGGACCAGGAACAGCGCCTGCGGCGTAGGGAGCTCGTCGGTCCGGCCCGGCACGCCCCGTACCCCGCCGTCGGGGAACGGGTACCGGACGTCCTCCCGGAACGTCACGGGGGTGGTCCCGTCCGCGGCGGACCGGAGCGGCGCGTCCCGGAACGGGTCGAACCCGTCGAGCTCGGACCGGACGACCGGCACGACGCGGAACCCGGTGCCGCCGTGGAGCGAGCCGGGCAGGCGGATCAGGCGGTGGATGTCCGTCGTCACGGGGGCGTCGGTCTCTCCCTGCACGTCGACCGCGGCCTGGCGGACCAGCGCCTCGAGCACGTCCTCGGGCAGTTTGTCGCGGAAGACGTCGAGCGCGCGCGTCGCGCGGATCTTCGCGGCCCCCCCGTCGTCGACGAGGAGTCGGGCGATCCGGCGGGCGCGGGCGGGCGGGATCCCGAGCCCGACCATCTCGGCCGCCGCGGACTTCGCTCCCTGCTGCTCCCACCGGGCGAGCTCGCGCAGCACCGCGCGGGTCGTCCGTCCCGGCCACCCCGGGGCTCCGGGGTCGGCCAGGACCGCCGTGCGGGGGGTCCCGCGCCGGCCGCCCTCGGCCGGCGCGTCATCGTCGGCCGCCCCGGCGGTCCGGCCGGCCCGGACGTCCTCCCGGCGCCACGCGACGGCCCGCATCGGCTCGACGCCGGTGCCGACGACGTAATCGACGAGCTCGCGGCGCTCCGGGCTCGTGAGCGGGAGGAACCGGTCGTCGCGCACGTGCACGTGGTACCCCCGGCCGCCGGAGAAGACCAGCAAGACGGACGCGGGGTCGATCCCGAAGTCGCCGAGGAGGAAGTCGTCGACGAGGTCGATCAAACGGGACTTCACCCGCGCCAACTGGGCCGCGTAGTCGAGCGTCTCCGCCCCGCGGAGGTGGTCGGCGTCGAGGTCGAAGATCAGGTCCGCCCCGAGCCACTCCTTCGTCGGCATCGTCGGGGCGTCCGGGAACCGGTAGTAGGCGGTCGAGTAGTACACGTGCCGCGGCACTTCCTGCCGGAGGAACGCCCGGAGCTCGTCCGGCGAGCGGAGCGTGGCGTGCCGACGCATCGTCGTCTCGGCCGCGAACGGGAAGGCGGCGAACTCCCGCCGAGCGAGCCGGGGGGGCGGCTCGGGAGCCGGGCCCGCGTAGTGCTCCGCGAAGACGGAGCGGGCCCAGGCGAGGGTCCCGGCGTCCAGCGGGACGGTCTTGGCCACGGGCCTACTCCTCGGCCGACGGTTCCGTCGGCTCGAGCGCCTCCGCCGTGGCGGACTCGCGTCGCATCCGCGCGAGGAGGTGGAACACCGTCGAATGCTCGCTGCCCCGGAGCAGGAGCCCGACCGCCCGGGTGGCGCGCTCCAGCTGCTCCTCGTCCCCGATCAGCGCCACCGTCGAGCCGTAGACGCTCACCGAGCAGCCCGACAGCTCCTCGATCCGGCTGCGGGCCCGCCCGTTCGTCCCGATGACGCGCGCGCGGATCCGGCGGAGCGCATCCTTTCGGTGCTTTCCCGAGGCGAGCTTGATGTCGAGGACGCCGAGGTACGTGTTCTCCTTGAGCAGGCGCTCCGCCCGCGACGGGGAGAACCCCCGGCCGATCGCGATCACGATGTCGCGCGCCTTCATCGCGGCCCCCGGGTCGCTGTCGGGACTCTCCACCGTCACCGCCCCGTCGTCCCGGTCGACCTCGATCGACGCCCCGGTGGCGGTGGCGAGCGCCCGCTTCGTCCGGCCGCCGGGGCCGATGAGCACGCCGATCCGGTCCTCGGGGATGCGGGCGAAGAGCGTCGGCACGGTCACGCCTCCGCGGCGGGAGGTCCGACCGTCTCCCCCCCGACGGCGGCGAAGAACTCGTCGGGGGTGACGGGATGCCCCAGGCGGGTCACGAAGCGGGCGAAGTTTGCCAGGTCCCGCTGGAGGAGCGCGCGGGCGTTCGGGTGCGTCGTCGCGACGGCCTGGGCGACGTCGATCACGACGACGCGGTCCTCGAAGTACAGCACGTTGTACGGCGAGAGGTCGCCGTGGACCAGGTGGGCGGTCCCGACCATCCGACCGATCTCCCGGACCAGCTCCTCGTAGAGCTCCGCCGGCCGGTCGATCGGGGCGTCCTTCAGCCGCGGTGCCGCGCCCTCCACCGTCCCGACGAACTCCATCACCAGCACGTTCCGGAAGTGCGCGTACGGGCGGGGGACGCGGACCCCGGCCTCCGTCAGCCGTCCCAGGTACGTGTGCTCCCGGCGGGTCCAGGCGAAGACCAGCCCGCCGAAGTTCCGAACGCTCGTTTCGCGCTTCAACTCCTCGACGGCGTAGGGCGGGAGGTGGCGGAAGGTGGTGTTCGCGATCCGGTAGACCTTGACCGCCCTCCACTCGGCACCCACCGTCCCGCGGAAGACCCCCCCTTCCTTCCCCGTCGAGATCGGGAAATCGACCGCGTCGATCGCCCCCTGGCTCACCAATCGGGAGATCGCCAGGAGCGTCGCATGGTCGAAGAACTGGTCGACGACCTTCCGCTGCTGGCGCTCCTTCCGGCGGTCCTCGAACCGCTCGGGCCGGGTGGGGAAGACGACGTCCTCGGCGCGGGGCATTCGGGCCGAGCAGGGGCGCCGGACGATTAGGGCTTCGGCGGCGGGGCGCCCGTCCCGGCCCGGGGTGCTCTCGTGGTGTCCGGGTAACGGTGCCTATATCCCGCCGGTACCCCGTATTGGGGGCGATGACGCTCCTTCCGTACGCCGACGAGCGGGCCCCGCCCCACCGCCCGCCCGCGACGGGCCCGGCCGGCCCGTTCTCCTTCCCGCTGGCCCGTCGTCTCGAGTCGACGGCCGACTACGACACCGTGTTCCGGGTCGTCCGCGAGGCGGTCCGCCGGGTGCTCGGTCTCGAGCGCCCGGGGCTCGGACTCGGCCTCTCGAACCTACCCCCGCAGCTGGGCGCCTATTGGCAGGTGACGGGGAACCTGATCGTGCTGAACGAGGGGCTCGTCGAAGCGATGCGCTCCCAGGCGGCGTCGCCGCTGGAGTTCAACTCGTTCGTCTACGTCATCTTGGCCCACGAGTACCTGCACTCCCTCGGGTACCTCGACGAGGGCGCGGTCCGGCAGGTGACGGCCCGGGTGACCCGCACGGCGTTCGGTCCGGAGCACCTCGCGACCCGGATGGCGGAGGGGGACCTCTGGTCGATGTACCCGTTCCTCGCCTACGCCCCCCGGGGCGACGGGCAGCGCCTCCGGGTCGTCTCCCGGTTCGACCTCGCCACCACGGATCGCTACATCCGGTGACCCGGTCGACGCCCGCGCCCTTTAATCCCGCCGGTGACCTAGCTCGGGCCGGAGCACGATGAGCGCGGTCATTCCGGTCTTCGGGATCCTCCTGATCGTCATCGGGATCGCGCTGCTCGCCTTCGAGCTGGTCCATCCGGGCGCGCTGTTGCTCATCCCCGGATCGATCCTGCTCGTCGCCGGGTTCCTCTACCTGTTCGTGCCGAACGACCTGCTCGACAGCTGGGTCGGCCCGCTCGCGATCGTCGTCGCGGCGATCGCGGCCTCGCTCATCGAGATCCCGTACTATCGCTGGGTCGCCCCGACCCACCATCCGATGAGCACGACGGTCGACGGGCTCGTCGGTCAGGAGGCGATCGTGACCGCGGCCGTCGAGCCCGGCACGCTGCGGGGGAAGGTGCGGGTCCGGTCGGAGATCTGGTCCGCCCGCTCGACCCGGCCGATCCCGGTCGGGACCCGGGTGCGGATCGTCGGCGGCGAGGGCGTCTCGGTCGCCGTGGAACCGACGTCCCCCCCGAAGCCGAGCTGAGCCCCACCCCCGGGAGAAAGGGTTACACCCCTCCGCACTCTCGCCACCCGACCCCGCGGACGCCGCGGACGGTCGGAGGGGAGGACGATGGATTACACGCTCATCATCTTCGCAATCGTACTCGTGCTCGTCGTCCTGCTGGTGCTGCTCACGCGGATGATCTACACGATCCTCCCGTACCAGCAGGGGATCGTGACCCTGCTGGGGTCGTACAAGCGGATCCTGAACCCGGGGTTCAACATGGTGAGCCCCCTCGCGGTCGTCCTGAAGCTCGACCTGCGGACCCAGGTCCTCGAGGTCCCCCGGCAGGAAGTGATCACGAAGGACAACTCGCCGACGAACGTCGACGCGATCATCTACATCAAGGTGGTCGACGCGCCGAAGGCGATCTTCCAGGTCCAGGACTACCACGTCGCGACGGTCGCCCTCGCCCAGACGACGCTTCGGTCGATCATCGGCGACATGGAGCTCGACGAGGTGCTCTACAACCGCGAGCGGATCAACACCCGGCTGCGGGACATCCTCGACGAGGCGACCGACAAGTGGGGGGTCCGCGTCGAGGCGGTCGAGATCAAGGAGGTCGACCCCGTCGGGCCCGTCAAGGCCGCCATGGAGGAACAGACGGCGGCCGAGCGGCAGCGGCGCGCCGCCGTGCTGCGCGCCGACGGGGAGAAGCGCAGCGCCATCCTCGTCGCCGAGGGCCAGAAGCGGTCCCGGATCCTGCAGGCCGAAGGGGTCCGGCAGTCGCAGATCCTCGAGGCGGAGGGGGCCCGGGTCGCGACGATCCTCCAGGCCCAGGGCGAGTCCCAGCGGCTGCGGATCCTCTCCCTCGGGGCCGGCGTCCTGGACGCGAAGGCGCTGACGGTCCTCTCGCTGGACACCGTCGCGAAGGTCGGCGACGGGCAGGCGACGAAGATCCTCTTCCCGTTCGAGTTCTCGCGGCTCGTCGAGGGCGCGAGCGAGTACATGGGATCGAGCCGCCAGGTCCCGGACCGCACCCTCAACACGCTCGACGACCTCGAGGCGCGGATCGGTTCGATGGACAACATCCTGGGCCCCATCCCGAAGCAGGAGGAGCTCCTGACGGAGATCCGGACGATCGAGGAGGAGATCAAGGCCGAGACCGACGAGTCGACCTCGATCGCCGGGGGGTACGGGGGGAAGAGCCGCCCGTCGACCCCGGACCTTCCCGACGCCGACGCGATCGCCCCGCCGCCCGCGGGCACCGCGGGCCGCAGCCGCGGTCCGGCCGC
>JASHVP010000017.1 GCA_030044475.1 Thermoplasmata archaeon
GAACGCCTTCGCCGCCGCGGCGCGGGTCGACGGGAGTCCCAGCAGGTCGGGCCGGTCCTGCATGTCGGTGACCGCCCCGGCCCGCGCGCTCGCGCGGACGACCACAGGCTCCATCGCCGGACGGGGGACCGCCTCCTTCGCGGCGACGACCACCGCCGCCGCCCCGTCCGAGAACGGGCAGCAGTCGTAGAGCCGGAGCGGGCTCGCGATCATCGGCGACGCGAGGTACGTCGCCATCGAGATCTCCTTCTGGAAGTGCGCGTGCGGGTTGCGGGCCGCGTTCGCGTGATTCTTGACCGCGACCGAGCCGAACATCTCGGGGGTCGTCCGGAACGCGCCCCGATAGGCCGACGCGAGCGTTGCGTACAGTCCCGGGAACGTCGCCCCGTTCTTCGTCTCGAAGGCGTAGTCCGCGGCGATGGCGAAGTAGCTGGTCGCGGCCAGCGTGTCGAGATGGGAAAGCCGCTCGACCCCCACCACGAGCGCGGCGTTGGCAAATCCGCCCGCCACATGGACGAACGCCTCGTGCAGCGCCGCGCTGGAGGAGGAGCAGGCGGACTCCAGCGTGACGGACGGGACCTCCGGGATGCCGAGCCCGTTGTTGATCAAAGGTCCCACGTGGGCCTGGTGCTCGGAGATCCCGAAGCAGTTCGCAACGAACGTGTGGTCGATCTGCTTCGGCTCCATCCCGGCCTGCCGGATCGCTTCCAACGACACGCGGGTCGCCGCCTCCCGGGCCGACTCCGCCATCTTCCCGAACCGATTCGAGGCGGCTCCGACGACCCAGGTCTCGCGCATGGTCCCGACCCCCCTTCGAACGGCCGCGCGGGTTTAACTTAGGCGTCGCGCGCCCGCCGAGGGGCGTGCCCGACGCCGGTCCGCACCAGGGGTTCGAGGCGTCGGAACACGGTCTCGGCGGTCGCCCGGTCGCCGGACTTGACCAGGACCCGCCCGTTCGCGTGGATCGTCGCCTCCGGGTTCAGACGAGCGATCAGGAGGACGCGCGCGTCCAGGACGTCGACCCCGTCGGACTCGAGCGCCTGCCGGACACGACCGAGGTCGAGCGCGACCGGCCGGACCGGGATCATCTCATAGCCCCCGCGGTCGGAGCAGACTTTCGGCGGGCGGTACTCCAATTCCGTCATGCGACCGGCTCGCGCACTACGGGAAGCTCCCGGGCGGCGGAGATCCCGCCGGCGGCCCGGCGATCGGCGCCCGTCCGCCCCCGGCGGCGATGCGTCGCCCGATCGAGGAAGCGCCGACCCACACGAGGATCATCCCGATCACGTCGACGAACGGCAGGAAGAGGAGGACGGCCGCCACTTTGAACGACGCGTCGTCGTACCGGGCGCCCATCCGCCAGACCCCGAGGAGCACGACGAGCTCGCCCACGATCCACAGGAGTCCCCCCCCGAGGACCAGGGCGACCGGCGCCAGCGCCTGACCGATGGCGGTGTGCACGGCGTTGTAGCACGCCGAGGTGGGCGTCGAGCTGCAGCTCGAGAAGATCGGCCCGGCGATCGCGACCAGAACCGCCAGCCCGGCCATCGACGTCACGAGCCCGATCGGGCCCAGGAGCGCGAGCCGCGCCGGGGATCGGAAGCGGGCGTCGATCGGAGCGAGCGCGAGGTACGCCTCGCGCAGCGCGAGCACGGCGAGGATCGTCAGGAGGACCCCGGCCACGTACACGCCCACGTACGCGTCGACCGCGGCCGCCGAAGCGCTCGTCGTCAGGGCGCAGACGTGCTGGGGGCCCGTGCAGTCGGAAGAGAAGCTGAACACGAAGCTCTCGTAGAGCAGAAGGTACACCGCAGTCAGGTTGAGGGAGAACCCGAAGATCCCATAGACAGCCGCCCGACGCGCCCGGTCGAGCGCCCGCAGGTCCGCCGCCCGAGCGGCGTCGCTCACCGGCGGGCCCCACGTTCCGGCGGAGCCGAACCCCGGGGCGGCCGCCCCCGGACCGAATCCGGTCCCCGGTGCGGGAGCGCCGCCGACCGGCGCGCCGCAGTGGGCACAGAACGAACTCCCGACGGGGACCGGCTGACCGCACCGAGAACAGAACGACGGGGCGTTCACGGTCGGCGCCGCGCGGGGGGCACGTCCTCCCCGAATCGCGGGTCAGAGCACCTGGGCGTGGCGCAGGCAGTCGTCGACGATCGCGTCGACATCCAGCCGGTCCTCCTCGCGGCCGATCTGCACGAGGTCCGAACGCGTCGCCGGTTTGGACGGAACGGCCTGACAGCAGACCCCCGGCCGGGTCGAGATCCCGTAGGTCCCGATCTCCTTCGCGACCGCCTCGATCTCGCTCTTGTCGAATCCGATGAGCGGCCGGACGATCGGCAGATGCACGGCCGCGGTCGCCGACCGCATGTTGGAGAGCGTCTGCGAGGCGACCTGGCCGAGCGCCTCTCCCGTCGCGAGGAATGTCCCGCCCTCCCGCTCCGCCACCCGTTCGGCCGACCGCCACATGAACCTACGGCAGAGCACGCACCCGACATGCCGGTCGGTGGTCCGCATCAGCGTCACCTGCGTCGAGCCGTGCGGGACGACGTAGAGCGGGATCGGTTGCCCGTACCGGGCGCGGAGGAGCGCCAGATGGTCGACGACCTTCTCGAGCGGGGAGTCGTCGGTGAACGGCCGGTTGTCCATGTGGACGCCGACGATCTCGTGGCCCTGCCGCAGCAGGTAGTAGAGGGCGACCGGCGAGTCGATCCCGCCGCTCATCAGCATCACACCGCGGGCCATCAGGCAGTGGAGCCGGGCCCGCGTATTTAGGAGTACCGCGGCGGCCGCGGGCCCCTCCAAGAGGTAAAGAGCGCGGGGTCGTGGGCGCGCCGATGGCCACCGCCCCTCCTCCGAGCGTCCCGCTGTTCGCGCGCGACGAAGGGGCGGGCCCGACGATCGTGATGCTGCACGGAGTCGGCGCCAACCGAACGCTCTGGAACGGGATCGTTCCGGCGCTCGCGAGTCGGTTCCGGGTCGTGGTGCCCGACCTGCGAGGACACGGGGCGACCGCGGCGCCGCCCGGCTCGCGGTTCACGTTCGACGAGCTGGAAGCGGACGTTCTGGGGCTGCTCGACGAGAAGGCGTTGCCTCCCGTCCACCTCGTCGGGATGAGCGGGGGCGCGATGCTCGCCCTCCGGATCGCGCTCGACCACCCCGAGCGGTGCCGGAGCCTGACCCTGATCAGCGGCGCCGCGTACTGCGACAACCAGACGCGCGCGATCGCCGAGCGGTGGATGGACGCGTACCGCCGTGAGGGGTCCGACGCCTTCGCGCTGCGGGTCCTGAAGGACTTCTACTACCCGGATTGGATGGAGGCGCATCTCGACTTCGCCGACCGCGTTCGCGAGGAGGTCGCCCGCGTCGACCTCGGACCGGCGATGATGTGGTCCGCGGCGTTGACGGGGTTCGATGAGCGGAACCGGATCGCATCCCTCGGCCGTCCGACGCTCGTCGTCCAAGGGATGGACGACGCGGTCATCGATGCCTCGCACGGCCGGATCCTGCGCCAGTCGATCCACGACTCCCAGATCCGGATCCTCGCGCAGACCGGCCACATGGTGCCGATCGAGCGTCCGGCCGAGACGGCCGAGGCGATCGCGGCCTTCGTGACCGCGATCGAGTCCCGCCCGGCGGCGACCCTGTGACCGGGCCGGGACCGGGCTTATCTTCTTCCGGTCAAATCCCCCCTCGTATGACGGATGTCGACCCTGCCTTCCGCGACCGGCTCGACCAGCTGGAACGGGACCTCCGGGAGCTCCGGGGGCGGGTCGCGGCCCTGGAACGACTGGTCGGGACCGCCGGCGAGCACGCCGCGGACCGCTCCACCGTGCGCGAGAAGGTCTCGTACGACTGGCAGTCGTGAGCCGGGCCGTATGGCGGCGGGCGGTCTCCGAGGCCGTCCGGTCCGGGAGCTCTTGGACCGGTACCCGGTGGAGAGCCCGCCGGTGTCCATCGCCGGCGCCGCGGTGACGATCGTCTTGCGGGGCGGAGCCGACGCGGTCGAGGTCCTCCTGATCGAGCGGGCGGCGAGCCCGACCGACCCCGCCTCCGGTCAGGTGGCCCTGCCGGGGGGCCACGTGAGCGACGGCGACGGGTCGCTCGAGGTCACGGCGGCGCGGGAGCTCGAGGAGGAGGTCGGATTGACCCGATCCGACCTCGCCGGACCGCTCCGGTTCGTGGAGACGATCCGCGCGCCCCGCTTCCGGCTGCACGTCGGGGTGTTCGCCGCGGAGATCGGCCCGCGGGGGGGGCCCCCGTCGGTCCGCAGCGCCCTCGAGGTGGCGCATGTCTTTTGGCTTCCAGCGGCGGCGCTCGCCGAGACCCGCCGCGTCGCCCGGGAGACCCAATTCGGCGCGGCCGAGGTCGCGGCGTCCGTGCACGAGGGGCACGTCCTCTGGGGATTCACGCGCCGCGTCCTGCGACGGTTCTTCGACCTTCCGCTGGAGGACGAGGTCGTCGGCCCCGTGCTCCCGCCGCACCCCGAACGCCCCTCCTGACCCCCCCGCGCTCGGTCCCCGGCCGTCCCGTGGCGATCCCGGACGTTTCCGTCCTTGGGCGCGAAGCATCCTTTAAATACCAGTTTATATACTCCCGCGCCGAGGGATTTCCTTGGTCAAGATCCGAATCGAGAACGTCGTCGCCTCGACCTCCCTCGGGGACGAACTCGACCTCCAGTCGATCGCGCTCGGGCTCGACGGGGCCGAGTACGAGCCGGAACAGTTCCCCGGACTGATCTACCGGTTGAAGCAGCCGAAGACGGCGATCCTCCTCTTCCGCTCGGGGAAGGTCGTCTGCACCGGCGCGAAGAGCATGCACGAGGTGGAAGAGTCGATCCACTCGGTCGCGAGCCAGATCAAGAAGGGCGGCCAGAAGATCAACATGCACCCGCGGATCGAGGTGCAGAACATCGTCGCGTCGTCCGACCTCGAGAGCGAGATCAACCTGAACGCGATCGCCGTCACGCTTGGCCTCGACCGGGTCGAGTACGAGCCCGAGCAGTTCCCCGGGCTCGTCTGCCGGATCGACGAACCCCGCGTCGTCGTCCTCCTCTTCGGCAGCGGCAAGCTCGTCTGCACCGGCGCTCGGAAGCCGTCCGACGTCGAGGTCGCCGTCAAGAAGATCACGAAGGAGCTGCAAGGCGCCGGCCTGCTCCGGTAGGCGCGGCCGCCGGGACGGGGAGCGTGCCGCTCCCGAGCGACCTACCGGTCGTCGACCACCATTGTCACCTCTCGCCGCACGGCGAGGGAGTGCGGGCGGCCGAGCGGTTCCGGGCGACCGGCGGCACCCACCTCTTTCTCGCGACGCAGAACTACCTTCCCGGGGTCCCCCGGTCCCTCGAAGCGTATCGGCGGCAGTTCGAAACGACCCACGAGCTCGGCCGGCGGATCCGGGAGGAGACGGGCGTGGTCGTGTACTCGGTCCTGGCCCCGTATCCCGTCGACCTGCTGGACCAGGTCCCCGCCCTGGGCCGGCCGGCCGCGGTCGAACTCCACCGGCAGGCGCTCGAGGTCGCCGGGAAGCTCGTCCGCGACCGTCGCGCCGTCGCCATCGGGGAGGTCGGACGCCCCCATTTCCCCGTTCCGGACGACGTGGCCGCAACGGTCGAGACCGTCCTCCAGTTGGCCCTCGAGACCGCCCGGGACGCGGACTGCCCCGCGATCGTCCACTGCGGGGACCTGGACCGGGAGGGATTCCTCGAGCTCGCCGAACGGGGGCGCGACGCGGGACTCCCCGCCCACCGGATCGTGAAGCACTACGCCCGGGCCCGGGTCCCCCCGGGCGACCGCGGTCCGGTCGCGCCGTCGTACCTGGCCCGGCGGGAGCTCGTCCGCGAGGTCCTGGCGGACCCCGGCCCATGGTTTCTCGAAACCGACTTCCTCGACGACCCCACCCGACCCGGTGCCGTCCTCGACCTGACCACCATCCCGCGTCGCGCGACCGCCCTCTCCGCGGCCGATCCCGCCGCGGCCGACCGCCTGCGCGAACCGTTCGTGGAATCGATCCGACGCGTCTACGGCTGGCGACCGGAGCGCGGGCCGGAGGGAGCGGCGTGAGGCCCCGCACCCGGGGCACGTTCGTCGTTGTCGAGGGGATCGACGGGGCGGGCAAGAGCACGTTCGTCCGGGCGCTGGCGGGGGCGATCCGGCGGCGCCGGGGATCCGTCGCCACGCGACGGGAGCCCGCCGACCCGCAGCTCGGCCGTTGGGCCCAGCAGGCCCGGGACCCCTGGACGTCGGCGACCTACTTCACGCTCGACCGCTTCCTCGCTCGTCCGGAGCTGGAGCGCGCCCTCGCCCGGCGGCGATGGGTCCTTCAGGACCGGTCGTTCTACTCGACGCTGGCCTACCAGGGCAGCCTCCTCGGCCCGGCGGCCCGTCGTCGCCTCGCCACCCTGCAGTCGACCGTGACGATCCCCCCCGACCGGGTCGTCCTGCTGGACCTCGCGCCGACGATCGCCCTCCGCCGACTCGGCCGCCGTGGTACCGCGCGGGCCCCGTTCGAGCACCGTCGGACTCTCGAGCGGGTCCGACGGGCGTACCGTTCTCTCGCCCGGGGCCGGCGGTGGATTGTCCTCGACGCCCGGCAGCCAACGTCCCAGTTGGTGACCGAGGCCCTCCGGCGCCTGGGGACCGACTTCGTCGGGGCGTCGCGGCCCCCGAAGAAGATAAGGGCCGCCCGCGTCCCCCGCCGCCACCCATGACCTCCGCCCGCGTCCTGCTGCACGAGGAGACCCTCGAACCCTCGTTCCTGCCGCCTCGGCTGGTGCGGCGCGACGCGGAGTTGAGCCTCCTGCTGCGTCGCTACCGGGACGGTCTCGGCAAGGGGGTGCCGTTCCACCTCCTGCTCACCGGAGGGATCGGGAGCGGGAAGACGGCTCTCGCGCGTCGGCTCGGCGCCGACCTCGAGCGGGGGGGCCGTCTCGGGGACGCGCCGGTCCGCGCGACCTACATCAACTGCTGGCGCCGGGCGAGCGACCGGACGGTCATGCTCGACCTCCTGCGCTCGGTCGACGTATCGCTGCCCGACCGGGGGTACAGCCTCTCGGAGATGATGGACGTCTTCGAGCAAGGCATCCGCCGGGCGCCGGCGCACCGGCTCGTCCTGCTCGATGAGGCGTCGGCGCTCGTCCGCGGGGAGACGAAGCTCGTCTACCTGCTCTCCCGTTCGCGCGAGGTCGAGCTCGGCTCGATCTCGCTCGTCCTCATCGCCTCGGAGGACCTCTTCCGCTACTTGGACCCGGCGAGCCGCTCGAGCTTCGGGGTCACGCACCGGCTCGCCTTGGCCCCGTACGACGGCGACGCGCTCACGGAGATCCTGCTCGCGCGGTCGGAGCTCGCCTTGCGGCGGGGGTCGTTCGATCGGGAGGTGCTCTCGCAGATCGCCCGGATCGCGGGCCCGAACGGGGACGCCCGGTTCGCCCTCGAGATGCTGCTCAACGCCGCCCGGATCGCGGACGACGAAGGAGCGGACTCCCTCGGCGCCGAGCACGTCCGTCGGGCGAAGGGATCGCTCCTCCCGACGGTCACCGAGAGCCACCTCGAGGAGCTCTCGACCCACGAGCTCGGGGTCCTGCTGGCCCTCTCCCGGTCGCTCAAGGGGAAGGGGGCGAGCGTGCCCAGCCAGAAGCTGCGGGCCGCCCACACGGCCCTGCTCGAGGAGCTCGGCGGGGCGGCGATGAGCCGGACCACGTTCTGGCGCACGCTCAAGGAGCTGGAGCGCGACGGGCTCGTCGTCCTCGAGGCGACGGGATCCGGAGAATCCAGTCGGGTCGCGATGGACGAATTGCCCGCGAGCCTGCTCGCCACCCTCCTCGAGGAGCGGCTCTCCGCGACCCGCGCGCAGAAAACCTAAAGCACCCCCGTCCGTCCGAACGCCCCGTGGCCAGTTCGGAGGCCCGGGTGCCGCTCGCGGACGCGTCGCCGCGACTGCCGTCGTGGATCCGGGTCCGCCCGCCCCACGGATCCCGATACCCCGAGGTGAGGGGGCTCCTCGACGGACTTGGGCTGGGCACCGTCTGTCGCGAGGCGCGGTGCCCGAACCTGCCCGAGTGCTGGTCGGAGGGGGCCGCCACGCTGATGCTGCTCGGGACCGACTGCACCCGCCGATGCGGGTTCTGTGCGGTGACGACCCACTGGCCGAAGGGCGTCGTGGACCGGTCCGAACCGGCCCGGGTCGCCGAGGCGGTCCGTCGGTGGGGACTGCGGTACCTCGTGGTGACCCAGGTCTGCCGGGACGACCTGCCGGACGGCGGCGCCGAGCTGATGGCGGAGACCGTCCGGCGCGTCCGCGCGGCGTCTCCGACGACGCTGGTCGAGTTGCTGATCGGGGACCTCGCCGGGGAGGAGGGGTCGCTCCAGCGCGTGCTCACCGCGCGCCCCGACGTGCTCGCCCACAACCTCGAGACCGTCCGGTCGTTGTCGTCGTCCGTCCGCGACCCCCGGGCCGGCTACGACCGCTCGCTCGAGGTGCTCGCCCGCGCGAAGCGGGCGGGGGCGGACGCCCCGGTCACGAAGAGCTCGATCATGCTCGGGCTCGGAGAGTCCGACGAGGAGCTCGACCGGGCGTACCGGGACCTGCGAGCGGCCGGGGTCGACCTGCTCACGCTCGGCCAGTACCTGCGCCCGAGCGCCCGGCACCTTCCCGTGCTCCGCTACGTGCCGCCGGAGGAGTTCGCCCGCCAGCGCGAGCGGGCGCTCGCGCTCGGCTTCGCGGGCGTGGAGGCCGGACCGCTCGT
This sequence comes from Thermoplasmata archaeon, assembly GCA_030044475.1. GTDB lineage: Archaea > Thermoplasmatota > Thermoplasmata > Lutacidiplasmatales > UBA184 > Lutacidiplasma. The sequence goes on from JASHVP010000017.1 coordinate 8,741, forward strand.
CCGGTCCTCGTATCGAGCCGAATCGCTCTACCGCGCCGCGCTCCGGAGCTGAGCGATGGCGAAGAAGGTCCGTCGCAAGCTCGAGGAGGAGGAGGCCGCCGCCTTCGAGTTCCCGGTCTTCGATGAGCTCGGTTTCGTCACGAAGGAGTTCGAGATGGCCGGGGCCCTCGCCCTGGCGGTCGTCATCGCGCTCGCGATCGGGCTCCTCGCGTGGGCTCTGACCAAGGTCGGCCTCCCCTGGTTCGCGCCGTTCGGCCTCGGGATCCTGGTCGTCGCCGGGAGCCCCTTCGTCATCGGCCGCGCCCGGCGCAAGTCGGACCTCTATACCAAGGGCGACTGGGCGGGGCTGATCGCGCTCGAATTCTTTGGGTTCCTCGCCCTGTGGTTCGTGCTGGTCGACCTCACGGTCGCCTCCGGGCTCTAGCGCGGCGCCTCGCGCCACGGGAGGCGCTTGTCGAGCAGTCCCCGAAGGGAGTCGGACAGCGCCGGGCCCTCCGGCACCCCTTCGAGCGGCTCGACGGCGATCCGCTCGGGCTCCGCGGGGGTCAGGTCCCTCCCCAGGGAGAGCCGGTCTCGCGCCCGCTGAAGGACTCCTTCCGGCGTCCGCTCCCCCCGACGGACCTCCACGCCCAGGCTGCCGTCGGCGCGGACGTACGGGCCCTGCAGCACCGGCGCCCCGGGGGCCGACCACTTCTCGACGAACTGCCCGACGCGGTCGATGCCGGCCGGCGGCCCGTCCTGCGTCCGCACCGTGGGGAGTTCGGACGAACCGACCTCCACGAGCACGATCACATGGGTGGGGTCGGCCGCGCTGCTGCTCCCGACGACGGAGAAGCCGGACCGAGCGAGCTCCTCGGCGACGGTCCGCTCCGCCTTGCGGACCTGGGGATACAGCGTGTCGTCGACCAGCTCCGGCCGCGGAACGACGACGGCGGTGACGTGGGTGCCGCGCTCCCGCACCCGGGCGACGGCGTCGGCGCGGGAGGTCTCTCGCGGGGCCCGGAGCTCGAACCATCGCTCGCTCGGCGCGTCGAGGTAGGCCCCCGCCGCGAGGCCGAAGGTGGCGAGGTTTCTCCGCGAGAGCGCGCTCGCCACGTTCCGATTCGGGTCGACCGGGTCGGCGAGGATCAACGCGACGTCGGCCGGCAGTCGGGGGGGCTCGCGACCGGCGTCGGCGAGCCGGACCGGCACGCGCCAGGCGCGGGCCGCCCGGAGGAGCTCACGGAACGAGCCGAAGCGGAGAACGAGCAGCTCGACCAGGTACCCGGAGAATCCTTCGGTCCGCGCCTCCGAGCCGTAGACCCCGAGCGCGCGCAGGAACTGCTTGGCCAGCCGCACCTCCTCGACGAGCGCCGGGCTCTCGCGGGCGGTGAGGTACTCCTGATGGAACGGAGTCCGATCGACGGGAGACAGGGGATGGGACGGGTCGGCGACGGCGTACCCGGGGACCGCGTCGACCGCGAACCCTTCGTAGCGTCCCCGGAGGTACGGGTGCTCCGCGTACCGGGTGTGCGGGTCCTCCAGGACGGCCCGACCTAGGGCGAGCCCTTCCTCTCGGAGGCGGTCGCGGGAGAGGTCGGGGGGGAACAGCAGGAACAGGTCGATGTCGAGGCGGTCGGCCATGAACGTCCCGCGGGCGGCGCTGCCCGCCACGAGGGCCCGGACGAGCGGACTACCGCGCTCCGCCGCCGCGGTCCGCACCCGTTCCACGATCGTCGCGCGGACGTGGTCGACCCGGTGGAGGAACTCCTCGGACGGGGCGAGTCGGGCCCGGACGGCCGCCTCGACGCGCTCCGCGGCCGACGCCCGGGCGGCGTCCGCGGGGTCCGTCATCGGGCGTCGGGGACCGGCCGGCGCAGATGAACCTTCGGCTCGAGGGGCGGAGCGACCGTTATCGGCGCCGGCGTCCTTCTCCGGTCGACGAACGATGTCCGCCGTCGTGGGCCACGTCGCGGAACTCTCCGTCCCGCTCGACGCCGGCAAGGTGCGGTGCACCGCGTGCGCCCGGTACTGCGCGATCCCCCCGGGGTCGCACGGCTTCTGCTTCGTTCGGAAGAATGTCGGAGGACGGCTGGAGCTGCTGACGTACGGACGGGCGTCCGCGGTCCAGGTCGACCCGGTCGAGAAGAAGCCGCTCTCGCACTTCCGTCCGGGCACGCGCGTCTACTCGATCGGGACGGTCGGCTGCAACTGGCGGTGCCTCTACTGCCAGAACGCCGAGATCTCGCAGGAACACGAGATCGTCGGCCGGGCGCTCTCGCCGACGGAGGCGGTCCGGGGGGCCGTCCGGCTCGGGTGCGCCGGGGTGACGTTCACGTACAACGAGCCCACGATCTTCGCGGAGTACGCGCGCGACGTCATCCGGGAGGCGCACCGTGCCGGTCTGTTCGCGAACTTCGTCACGAACGGCTACATGACGCCCGAGGCGGTCGACTTCCTCGGGCCCGAGCTCGACGCGGTCAGCGTCGATTTCAAGGGCAGCGGAGAGCCCGGCTTCCTGCGGAAGTACGTCTCCGCGAAGGGGGTCGAGCCGATCTGGGAGAGCGCGGCCGGCCTCGCGCGGCACGGGACGCATGTCGAAGTGACGGACCTGATCGTGCCGGAGGTCGGGGAGTCGGTCGAGGCGACCCGGACGCTCGCCCGGTGGGTGCGGGAGGCGCTCGGCCGAGAGACGCCGTTCCATCTGCTGCGGTTCCATCCCGACTACAAGATGCTCGACCGACCCGAGACCCCGGTCGCGACCCTCGAGAGGTTGCACGCCGTCGCGAAGGAGGAGGGGCTCGACTACGTCTACCTGGGGAACGTCTGGGGACATCCGCTCGAGCACACGTACTGCCCGGGGTGCGGGGCGGTCGCCGTCGAACGGTTCGGCTTCACGATCCGACGCTGGCGGCTCGACGCGAAGAACCGGTGCCGGTCGTGCGGCCACGCGATTCCGATCGTCGGGCGCCTCTCGCCCGACTACGAGCCCGCCTTCGCGACGCCGGTGCGGTGACCCCCCGCCGGAACCGTCCCGACCCGAGACCCGCCCGGTCGAACCGCACGGCTTCGATCACCAGGTGCAGCGGGATCTCCGCGACGTAGCGGCCGGACGAGCTCTTCCGGAGGAACTCCGCGCGCGGCATCGGCTCGTCCAGCCGTCGCACCACGAACCCGGCCCGGGCCAGGTCGGCGAAGTACGTCGTCAGCGTGCGGAGGTACGACCGCGTCGTGACGAACCGACCCGGCGCGACCATCCACGGGATCTCCCGGACCTCCTCGACCCGGTATCCGCGCACCCGCCGCCAGACCGTCTCCTCGTACTGGACGTGTTCCACGTCCCAGGCCGACCGGTCGTCGCGGTCGAAGCACGGATGCGAGAGGGAGAGCACCAGTCGTCCTTCGGGCCGAAGGACACGGCCGGCCTCCGCGAGCGCCCCCCGGACGTCCGCGATATCCATGAGGCACATGTTCGCGACCACCACGTCGAACGCCCCCGCGGCGAGGCCCCGCAGATCGGCGGCATCGCGCCGAAGGTAGCGAACGCCGAGGGGCCGCCGTCGCTCCCGCGCCCGGGCCAGCGCGAGCGTCGGAGCGGAAAGGTCGACCCCGACCACTTCGGCCGCCGACGCGCGGGCGAACTGGCGCGCCAGGTACCCGTTCCCGCATCCGAGGTCGAGCACGCGCAAGCCACGAACCGGGCCCACCATCCGGCGGACCGACGGGTCGATCACCGCCCGATGGGTCAGATCGCCTCGCTCCCCGAGCCGACGGTCGCGCCAGGCGGCCATCCGATCCCATCCCGAGCGGGGCATCGTCTCGCGGGCAGCCGCCGGCAGATAGCCCTTCCGGCCGATGGAGACAAAGGCGTATCCCCCCCCGCCGGGCGTACCGGGTCTCGGGGGGGAGTTGACCGCGAACCTCCGGGCGAGTCTCGCGATCTTCTCCGCGGGGTTCGCGATCGAGGGAGCGGTCGAGGCCTACACCGTCGCGACGCCGGGCTCGGCGCATCCCGGCACGAGCCTCCTCTTCCTCGTCCCGGCCGTCTGCACCCTGGCCGGACTCCTGTTCGTGTTCGTCGGCCGTCACGAGTGGAACCAGGTCCACCGGGACCGCGTGCGGCAGGCGAACGCGGTCTTCGCGCTCAGCCTCCTCGGGGGGGTCGTGGCGGCCGCCGTCGTGGGGATCCTGGTCGCCGAACCGGACCTCGGGATCCCGCTCGGGGCGGAGGTCGTGTACGGCGCCGCCATCGGGTCCCTTCTGTTCGGGACGTTCGTGACGTATGCGTTCCTCGTCTTCCACCTGGTGGGGTCTGCGTCGCGGGCGGCCCTCCTCGCGTCCCTGGTCTGGTCGTTCGCGATCAGCGCGTACGTCGGCGTCGCGTTCGCTACGCACCTCGGAACCACGGTCTCCCTCGTCGCCTCCCGGAGCCTGACCCTCCCGTCCTTCCTGTCCCCCGTCGACACGCTGGCGTCGTACCTCTTCGTCTCCTACTTCCTTCTGCTCGCCGCGTACGGCGAGGCCCATCTCGTGGTGGCGCGGGGACCTCCCCGCGTCGCCGCCGGTTCCCCGCCCGCGGCCTGACGGCTCCCCCGGCAGCGGAGCCCCGGCGCGGCGGGCCCGCTCAGGGAGGCGGAGGGGACGGCGGGGTGGGCGGGGACGGCGGACCTTCCTTCCACGGCTGCGCCGGGGTCGCGGGGGTCCCGGTCGCCTTCCGGGGACGGAGGGCGAAGTACAGCATCCCGACGAGGAAGACGGCCGCGAGGACTCCCAGCCCGACCTCGAGATCCGTATTGGTGCTGCTCGTGCCGCTCGACGACGTTGACGTCGTGATCGACTGCAGCGTGACGTTGAGGTACGACACGCCGTCCGAGGCGACGGTGACGTTGTTGAAGTACGTCGCGTACCCGCTCGCGCTCGCCTCGACCGAGGCGACCCCGCCGCCGACCGTGACCGTCGCCGCCCCGTTCGTGAGGGTCACGGCGGCGCCGTCGACCCAAACGGAGGCGCTCGTCGGAGAGACCTTCAGCGCCAGCGTGCCGGACCCGAGCGTGAACGTGACGGAGACCGTCGCACCGGACGGCCCGGCGGTCACCGACGAGCTGGCGGGGCTCGCGGTGTAGCCGGCGGCGGACGCGTTCACGAGGTACGAACCCTCGGGGACCTCGAAGACGATCGACGTCGTGTCGTTCGACTGGGTGATCGTCGCGTTGCCGGTGCCGGCCCCCTCGATCGTGGCGGTCCATTCGACCGAGGTCGCGAGGCCCGTGGAGTCGACCGTGACCGACACGAGCGGCACGAACGAGACGTTGACCGTCGTGGACGAGCCGACGACGGAGAACGAGGACGGAGCGACCGCCGCGTACCCCGAGGGGCCCGTGACGGCGAGCGGGAACGTCCCGTTCGGCGAGGCGACCGCGATCGTCGCGGACGCGCTAGACAGCACGACGCCGTTCTCGGAGACCGTCCAGGTGCCGCCGGACGGCAGGCCGGTCGCGACGAACGTGAGCGGATAGAGCGAGAACGGGACGAGCGGCACGTAATCGCCGCCGACGGTGATCCATCCGCTGTCGTTGAACGGTACGGCGAGCGGCTCCGTCCCGAACGGGTTCCCGGTGGTCCCGTAGGACGACCAGTAGTTCCCGCCCTGGTAGGTGGTCCCGACGATGCTGCCGGTGAGCGCGACCCCGTTCACGGTCTGGCTGGCGGAGGCCGGCTCGTCGGAGACGTTCCAGGTGTCCGTGAAGTTCACCGGGTAACAGAACCCGAACTGGTCGCACTGGAACGGGTCGACGGTCGGGGTGATCGCCGCGACGGGGACGTCGAACAGATTGTTGTAGATCAGGTCGCCGTTCTCGGACTCGTTGACTCCGGTGACCCAGGCCCCGCTGTCGTCCACGGACGACGGGACGGCCGCGGCGACCGGCGTGTCCACGAACGTGTTCCCCCAGATCGTGTTGTCCGTTCCGGCGTAGAGAAGGAGCGCGTCCCCCTGGTCGTCGAACGTGTTCGCGGCGATCAGGACGTTCGTGCAGTTCCAGACGATCACGTCGCTCTCGGGGAACCCGTAGAGGAACGCGCTGAGCCATCCGGAGATGGCGGGCGCGTTCTCCACCGTGACGTTGGCGGCATCGTAGAGCTGGATTTGCAGGTCGTTCGTCAGCGGGAGCCCGAGGGACTGGACGTACGCGGAGTCGAGGTCCCACGACGGGAGGTCGATCTCGAACGACGGCGGGGTGACGTCGACGTAGGCCGTGGTGTGGGCGAGGAGGAGTCCGGGGAAGACCGGGAACAGATAGTCATCCCACTGCGCGAACTGCGGCGCGAGCGAACCCACCTGGTTGTTGTCGAGCACGTAGGGGTTCCCCGCCGTGCCGGTGCCCGAGCTCGAGATCGCCCCGAGCTCCGCGTTGTCGAGGGCGATGAGCGGCGTGTAGACGCCTTGGGCCGTGTCCGGGAAGAGATTGATCATCTCGGTGGTCGGCCCCGTGGCCGTCACGACCGCCGTCATCGGGTCGTAGTCGCTCAGCAGGACGTCGACGTAGAACGTCCCGCCCGTCGGCAGGTAGTACGTCGTCACTCCGCCGGTCGCCCCCGGCACCCATTGCGCGGCGCTGGGATCGTCGGCCGTACCGGGGTTCACGAAGACGAAGGCGTTCGCCGGGCGAAGGTGGAGGGTGATCGCGACCGAGCCGGAGGCGGCGGAGTAGTTCCACAATCCGCCGACGAACCCCGGTCCGTCGCGGAGAATCCCGATCGGATTCGCCCCACCGGTGGACGAGACGAGGAGCCCGACGGAGGTCTCTCCGGTCTCCTGGCCCGCGCTGTACGCCGACGGCACCTCCTGCATCGCGCCGGCGGTCGCGTTCCAGTACTGGAGCGAGAGCGTCGCGTCCGCGGCGAGGAAGACGGTCGTGTCGCCGTCGTCGTTGCCGAGCACATCGATCTCCATGTCGTTGATGAGACCGACGGGGTCGTAGGCGTACCCGTCGGCCTGGTAGACGGGGGTCGGCGCCGCCGACGTCGGGGCGCCCAGCGAGGAGTTGAAGATCAGATAGTCGTACGACTCGGACTGCGTGAACGTCGCGTTCGCGACGGTGTAGTTGAAGTACAACGCGGGGCGGTCCGAGATCGTCGTCGTGTTGAGGTACAGGGTGAGCGAGAACGGGTAGCCGATGGTGATCGTCGGTCCGTAGCCCTGGTAGAGGAACGGCAGCGCGGAGGAGGTGCCGTTGGGGCTGAACGCGTAGATGCTGTTCGCGGGGAACAGGAACGCGGAGCTCGAGAAGTTCCACACCTCGTCCCCGAACACGAGCTGGTCGGTGCTGGGCGTGTACGTCACGTAGTTCTGGCTCCAGAACTCGTACGAGGAGTTGCCGAAGATCGTCACGTTCGTGACGACCGAGTTCAGCTGGACCCCGTAGGAGTCGGGCCCGTCCCCGTCGACGTAGAGCGACTGGAGGTCGGTGATGTTCAGCGTCCCCGCGACGCTCGTGGTGTTGAGCTCGTACGGCACGAGCGAGCCGGAGACGTTCCGAAGGCCGATGTCGGCGACCCCCATCGGCGCGGGGGCCTGCGTGTACGACGGAGCGATCGGCTGGGCGGTGTCCTCGACCATCCCGGCGAAGTTCGGGAGATGGATCCGGGCGGGGGAGATCCCCTCCGCGCGGAGCCCCGACTCGACCGCGAGCGCGCGGGCCGCGCCGACCGACGAGGAGTGGGCGGCGGACGAACTCGTCGTGGCCCCCGTCGAGGCGGAGGCGGTGATCCCTCCGGCCGCGGGGGCGGGCCCCAGGGTCCCCCCGGCTCCCGCCGCCGCGAGGACGGAACCGAACGACCCGAGGGCGACCAACACCGCGACGAGGGCTGCGACACCGAGGCCGAACGCTGACCGCCGCATATGCCGCGCAGCAGAGAACTGCGCATATACGTTTCCGGAGGCGGCTCGCGGCGCGCCGGGGGACCCCGCGGGCGTCGGAACCGGACCTACGTCGGGCGGTAGTTGACCTCGAAGGTGCCGTTACCGCTCACCAGCATCGTGTGCGCCGAGTCGATGTGGAGCGCGCCGGTGGTCGACCAGTTGCTGAACGTGTAGCCGTGGCAGACGGGATCGGAGAAGGTGTAGGCGGTCGTCGACGGCACGAACGTCGCCGAACCGCCGCTCGCGATCTGGGTCCCGTTGAACGTGAGGTCCCCGCAGGTCGAGGGGGAGAGCTCGAAGGTCAGGGTGGCGAGCGGGATGAACGACAGGTGGACGACCTTGTTGTAGAGGATGGCGCCGCAGACGTCGTGGATGTGGACGAGGTACGGGCCGGGCACGAGATAGTGGTCGTAGTTGAGCAACGCGATGGTCACGTTGAACTCGGAGACGTTCGCGGGGGCCGTCTCCCCCACGGACTGCTCGACCTTACCGGACGCGTTCTCCATCTCGAGGAAGAAGTACCGCCCCGCCACCTCCCCGCCCAGGGTCGCCGTGTAGTTGTTCCCGATGTACTCGTCCTCCGGGGTCCCTCCGAGGAACGAGACGTACGGGGCCGGGAAGAAGATGCTCGGAAGGTTCCCCTTCGTTCCGGACTTGTAGTCCGGAACGCTCCAGACGTCGGAGACCCCCGTGGGCGCCCCCGGCTGTTGGATCGTCCAGTTCCACCGGAACTCGATCGTGACCTGTCCGTACGGCACGGTCGCCTGCACGGCGACCTTCTCCGTCGAGAGCCGGGCGATCCCGTCCTTCGGGAAGTCGAGCGCCTTCGTGACCTTCTCGGACTTCGTGAGCGCCGACGGGCTCAACCAGCCGGCGCCGGTGATCGCGACGAATTGGGGCGAGATCGTCATGCTGAAGCTGCTCGTCGCGGTCGGGAACGTGAAGTAGGTATCCGGGAACCACAGCTGGATGGCGGTGTCGTTGGTCGTGAAGTTCACGACCGCGAACTCGAGGTGCCCGGTGATCGTACCGTTCGCCGAGAGGTTCTGGGTGGGTTCGGCCTGATTGATGTAGAGGGCGGAGTCCGCGGTCGCATGCTCCTTGTTGCAGTCTTCGGCGTGGGACGCCAGGAGGGTGCCGCTGGGCGCCGGCGCCGACGTCGAAGCGACCGAAAGGTACGGGGTCACGGCGAGCGCGACGAGCAGGGAGGTCCCGACCACCGCGAGGACGGCCGCGATGGCCGGTCCCCGTCGATACGTTCGGGCGATGGCGTGGCCGGAAGAGGCGACGGTCGGCCCGGCGGTCATGGGCTCTCCCCGGGCGGGTCTGGTCTTCGTCCCCATCGAGGGCCTCGGATTCGGCGGCCCCGTGACGCCGCCGCTTATAATGATGCGTATGGCTGCGCATCGACCGGGTCGGCCCGGGGGTTCGATCGACGGCCGGGAGCGGCCACCGGCGGGAGTTGGCCTCGGTCCTGGAGGTGCCCCCCGGCGAACGCGCGGAATTCTTCGAGGGGGCTCCGGGCCGGGGTCGTGTCTCATTCGACTCCCCGGACCGGAACTCCGCGGGAGCGACCGAGCCGCCACGGGGGCACCTCCCGACGCGACACGACCGGGTCCGATCCGAGGTGCGGGATCGCGGCCGCTTCCGACCGGACCGGGGCTCCGGACGGAGCGAACGTCGACTCGCCGGAACGACGCGGTCCGCGCGCCGGTGGACCCGCGCACCCGGGCTCGCCGCCCCGGGTATCCCTCCCTTCGGAGTCGGGCCAGGCCCCCTACGTCGGGTGTCGAAGCTGGTACAGGCGGAACGCGAAGAAGATGGATCCCACCTCGGCGGCGACGGTGATCGCGATCGTGAGTTGGAGGTTGGAGTCGGGATGCGCCACCTGGGCCCAGAACCCGACGAACACGACCGCTTGCGCGGAGAGGAACCCGCCCAGGTACCCGAGACCCCGCGAGCCGGCCCGGTCGGACACGTCCGCGCAACGACCAGGGGTACTTCCCGCCATCTTGCGGCCAGCCGATCCCGGCCCCGGTGACGGAACCCCGCCGCCGACCCGTCCCTTCCCGTGGGGGAGCTCCCGGGGCCCGGCTTCCCCCCAAGGGTCGAATCCTCGACCGGGGCTCGAGGGAAGACTTGGCTCGCGGATCGGAGTGGGTCTTGGACCCGGTATGGATGACCAAGAACCCTTGTCTCCGGGCGCACCCTGGAGTTGGGTTGGACGATGCCGAGGTCTGTCGAGGAGCTCTCGGGCACACTGATCGAGACGTCCACCGGGCACGGGCCCGAGATGGCCTCCCAGGTCCGTCGGAGGCGCTCGAGAGGCGAGTCTTGGCCCGCGCGGAGTCCCTCCTCGATCCGGCCCTCCGGCGGATCCGGTGTGGCAAGATTCGGTAAGCTCGATCCTTGGGCGAAGTCGTGGGTCCCTCGCGACGAGGGGGGACCGGGAGGTCTCCCTGGAGTTCGAGCGGGACGACCGGACGCGACGCGCTCGGAAGGCCGGATCCAAACGCTCTGTCGATCGCACGGGGGATCGAGTCGTCCCGTTTCTCGGGCACTCCCAGCCCCCGCCGGCCCCACTTCCGGGATCGCGCCGGAGGCACACCGTAGGCTCGCACGGGCTCCTCTTCGAACCGTGACTCGAACCCTAGGCAGCGGGCCTGCTTCGATTGGCCCACCCCGATGGAGCCTCCGGTGGGTCGAGTCAGGGCGTCCGTTCTCGAAGAGCGAACCCGCGGACGCTGCCACCGGCCCCGGACGGATCCCCGTCCGTCACGTCCGAGGGGGCTCCGGTGCCGGGGCCAGGATTCGAACCTGGGAACTCCTGCGAGAGCAGATCTTGAGTCTGCCGCCTTTGGCCGCTCGGCCACCCCGGCTCGGCGAGGAACGGAGTCGGCATTCCTTATTCGTCTTCCGACTCCTCTGCGTCCGGCCGCCCTTCGTCGACCTCGACCGGGGCGGTCAGCCCGGGGGATCGCTCCCGCGCCGGGTCTATCGGCTCTTCGGCGGCGCGGGGTCCCCCCCTCCGGCCCGCGCGCAACGGCACCCGACGCGTCCGCCCGCATCGCAGGCAGGTCCGGACCCGTCGTCCGGCGCGCAAGCGCGTGCGAACAGTCCGACCCTCCACCCAGTACACCGTACAACCTCGGCAGTAGAGCTCGCGGTACTCCGGAGCGAGCCGCACGTTGTATCGCATTCCGATCCGTCGGGCGAGTCCCGCGTACCGGGACGGGAGGTCGGCCTCTCCTGCGAGGGCCTCCTGCTCGGCGAGGGCGAACAAGTGATCGATCCGCTCGCGCGCGACGCGGACCATCGCGGCCGTTCGGCGACCCCTCCGCCCCGGGGGCCTTACGGTTGCGGCTGCTGGCATACCGGGCAGTAGACCGCCGGGCGCGAGATGAGGGTGCCGCACCGAATGCAATACTTCCCGTTGGGCGGGGCCGGCATCGGCCCGACCGCCCCAGGGACGACCGCGATCGGCGCCGCGTACGCCCCGGGGGGGGTCACCGGAACATACATCGGAGCGGCCGACCGGGCCGGCGGCGGA
>JASHVP010000018.1 GCA_030044475.1 Thermoplasmata archaeon
GGGCATCACGAACGGCCGGGGGGCGTCCAACGCCATCGCAGGGGATTCCGTTCGCGAGACGCGGCCGTCCGGTATTAGTAGGCTCGGCTCCAGTCCGCTCCGGAAGCCGAGCTCCGGGCCGACCGACGGCGTCCTACGAGGCGCCGTCCGGCGAACCGGGCACGGTGTCCGCCGGTCCTCCAACGGCGCCGGATTTCAGGAACTCTCGCAGGAAGACCGTCGCGTAGGCTCCCTTCGGCAACGCGAACCGGAACCAGACCCCGTCGCCGTCGGGGGTGAGTGCGAGCGGAGGGGCCGGCAGGAGGATCGGACGCCACGCCCCCGCGCTCGACAGCTCGGGCGCGACCGGCACGCCGAACTGCGCGGGCGCGACGTCGTCCTCGCGCAGCAGCGCGGCGAGCAGCTCGCCCGGACGCTCCGACCCGACGGGGGAGGCGGTTCCGACGAGGGGGCCGGCGACCTGCGCGCGACCCCGGGCCACGAGCGCCTCGCACTCGGTCCGATTGTCGACCTGAACCGGGACGTCGTCCCGGCTCCGGTACGTTCCGTCCCGCCCCATCCGAAGGATGCGGTCGCCGGGGACCGGGCGGTCGAGCGGCAGCGCTTCCTCCCAGCGTCGGGTCAACCATCGGTTGAACAGGTGCGCCTGGTAGGCGTGGACGAACAGGAGGCGGAGCTCGCGCGGGAGCGCGTGGAAGGCGCGCGCGGGCGACTCCCCGCGCGCGAGCCGCTCGAGCAGGGACCGTTCGAAGCGGTACTCGACGGGGAATTCGGAGAGCGCTCGGCGGGGGTCCCGGTGGTCCGCGTAGGCGGCCCGCGCGGTGTCCCCTTCCCCGGGCGTTCCGCCCGCCGGTCGGTCGATGAGGTAGACGTCGATGGCCCGGGCGAGATCCCCCTGGACCACGGCCCGGCCGACCTCATGGGTGATGGGGCGGACCTCTCCGAACCGCTGCGGCCCGAAGAAGTTCGGGAACCCCCCGCGCGTCCGCAACTCCTCCTCCGTCGCCCGATACTCGGAGATGGCTCGGTCGACCGTCCCGGAGATCCGACCGACCCGGACCTCGAACGAATTGCCGTAATGATGACCGAGGACGAGGCCGTCCCGGGCGCGGTACGACGCGACGAGCTCGACGTTCGGAAGGTCGAAGCCGCGGGAGGGGCTCGGCCCGCGGTAGGCGAGCAGTCGGTCCGCGACGGCCCGCCGGTCCTTCGTCCCGGACCATTGGACCGCGCGGGCGGGGATCCCGAGCCGTCGCGCGATCGCCGCCCCGAGCTCGTGCTGCTCCCATCCCCGGCTCACGACCCGGAGGACCGAGTACGGTCCGTTCGGGTCCGGCCGGGGATACGTCGAGATCTCGGTGACGCGGAACTCCTCCCACGTCCCCTTGATCTCGCCCGGACGACCGGGGGTCGACGTGATGTAAAACCCGAGTCCGAGTGCGCGGTCGCGCTCCGGCGGCGTGCGCGCACGCTCCGCCACGCCGGTCCGAGCGGCGCGGTCATTATTACATCGCCCCCGGATGTTGGGGAGGGCCCGATGATCCAGGCGACGGCCCGGGTTCTCAAGAACGAGATCGAGATCCGCGTCGGAGGAGATCTCTGGACCGGACGCCCGGTGGAGGCCACGCAGGAAGGACTGGGCCGACGGATCGCCGCCCTGTTCTCGACCGACTACCAGGTGCTCCGGCCCGCGCCTCCCGAGGAGGTGTATGCCACCGTCTCCTACCGGGCGAAGGCGGACGAGATCCGGATCCAGGTCGGGGAGGAGCATTGGCGGACGCAGTCGTCGGCGCTCGGCCCGATGACCGTGGAGTACGGGGGGATCCGGTACGCGATCAACGAGCGATTGACCGGCCGGTTCGTGATCTTGAACGGAGCGCACCCGGTCGGCGTGGGCCAGCTCGGCTTCCGTTCGTGCGTGATCCGGGACTACCCGCCGGAGCTCGAGACGTTCCTCGGCCTGCTCGCGCTCGGGTACGTCATCCGGACGCTGACGTGGGAGATGTTCGGCTGACCCCCGCTACCGGATCGACCGCGGGCGGCGGCCGGGACGGGGCGCCGTCGCGCGCATGCCGCGGCGCAGGAGATGGCGGTGCGAGGCCGAATGGGACAGCTGGAAGACGTGGTACGGGATCGGGAGCAGCAGCGCCCCGCCCGCGACCACGGTCACCGCCGCCACCGAGTAGGCGAAGTGGACGCCGTAGGTGGCGTACATCCAGCCCCCGAGCAGGGTGCCGAGCAACCCCCCGGCGCCGGCCACGGCGTTGTACAGTCCGAGGGCCCGGCCCCGGGCCGACCGTCCGACGAGCCGGACGAGGAAGAGGGTGCTCGCCGTGCTGATGAACGCCCAGGTGACCCCCAAAAGGGCGTTCAGGAGCGTGAGCCACAGGAGCAGCTGCGGCGTCCCGAGCCCGAGGAGCACGTAGACCGGCCCCCAGAGAAAGAGGAGCATCAGCGCGACGCGGCCGCCGAGGGAACCGAGGAAGATGTTCTTCGGCGAATGATTGTCGACCGCCTTGCCCGAGTGGAAGAACAGCGCCGTCGAGGCCGCGGCCGCGCCCAGGTAGACGACGAAGACCCCGGCGTCCGTGAACCGCGCGTTCTGCCACAGGAACACCGGGAACGGACCGTAGAAGATGTCGAAGCCGACGCTCATCACGCCGAGCGCGGCGAGGAACAGGTACTCCTTGCCCGGCAGCTTGTCCTTCGACGGGCGGGTCAGGTCGAGGATGGAGACCACCCGCAGGCGGAACGTCCGGATCCGCTCCACGACGCCGCGGTGCAGGTGGACCAGGTCGGAGACCGAGCGCCGCTCGACCCGGGTCGACGGCTCCTCGATCCAAGCCCACGCCACGACCGCCGAGACGAGGGCGAGCGCTCCCGACACGATCAGGAGGGCGGTCATGACACTGATCATCGGCGAGCTCCGACCGATCACGAACAGCCAGACGAACCCGATCGCGAGACCGACGGTCGTGCCGAGCCCCGAGATGAGCCCGAACAGCCCGATGTCGGTCGGCCACCAGCGCTTGTGGCGGGTCTCGAGGAGCAGCATCGTGCCGATCGGGGCGCTCGCGGCGGAGGCGAGCCCTTCCACCACGTTGAGCCAGAAGTACGTCAGCAGGGTGTGCGCCAGCGCGATCAGGATGATCGAGACGCCGGTGGCGAGGAACGATCCGACGAGGAAGTACTTCCGGTGGGCGATCCGATCGGAGAGGTTCCCCCAGAGGATCGTGAACGGGACCTGGCTCATCGCGCTCGCCGCGATGATGATCGTGACGGCGAAGGCGCTCGCTCCGAAGTGCTGGAGGGCGAGCAGCGGGATCAGCGGGGTCGCGATCCCGTCCGAGATCGCGAGCGGCAGATACGCGAAGAACCAGAGGTCGCTGGACGATGGCCGGAGCACCGTCGGGGTCTTGATGTCGATCGACACGGACCCCGCTCCCGGTGGATAGCCCGGAGCCGGGACGCGGGGGATAAAGAATCGGTTCTTCTCGCAGCGCCGGCCGCTCCGGGGGACCGACCGGACCTACTCCGCGGGGACCTTCAGCTCGGCGAGGAGCGCGCGGTGCTCCGCCTCCGAGATCCACTCCACCTTGAGGTACTCCCGCAGGAACGCGTCGGGCACGTCCATCTCCCGGGCCTCGTCCACCACGAAGCGGTACGCCTCGACCTCCGTCCAGCGCTTCACGTAGCTGACCCCCGGTTCCCACAGGTTCGCCCCGCCCTGCCGTTGCACGACGTGACAGAGCTCGTGGTAGATGTCCATGAACAGCATCAGGTCCGGGCTCTCGCGGAGGTGGCCCAACCCGACCACGATGCAGTCGGAGACCGAGACGACCGGCTTCCACCCCCGGCTCCGGGCGAACTTCGGCGCCTCGTGCGGGGCGACGTACATCCACATGTCCTGGTCGACGACCTGAACGCACGTCGCGTCGAACAGCTTCGCCCGCGCCCTCGCGTCGGGCACGAGACGGGACGCGGGCGGGAGGCGGTCGAGGCCCGGGAAGACGGCCAGGAGCGGGTGGCGGCCGGCCGGCAGTTCCCGGGCGACTCGGAACCCGGGCGGCACCGGCAGCGTCGCCGTCCGCTTGGTCGCCCGCGACATCGCCGCCCCCCAGCGTGGCCCCGAGATAAAGGCGAGCCGGCCCGGGCGGCAGGCGAAGCGCTTTCCCGCGGTTCGGCGTCGTCCGGACCGTGGCCCGGTCGATGCCGACCCTGACGGCCGTCCGCGGGCTCTCCGTCGGGCACGCGGGGTCCCCCGACGGCGCGTCGGGGGTCACGGTGGTCCGGTTCGCGGCCGCGACACCGACCGTCGTCGACGTCCGGGGCGGGGCGTCGGCGACGTACGATACCGCCTCGCTCTCCGTCGACGCCACATTCGGGCGGCGCTGGGCCATCTTCTTCTCCGGCGGGAGCTTGTTCGGCCTCGATGCCGCGCGCGGGATCCGCACGTGCATCCTCGAGGACGGCGGGGGCCACCGGGCGTTCCGCAACCCGACCCCGATCGCGCCGGTCTCGGGGGCTGCCTTGTTCGACCTGCCGACCCGGCCGGGTCCCCTCCCGGACTACCTCTCGCTCGGCTACGCGGCCTGCCGGGGCGCCCGTCGGTCCCCGGTCCTCCCCGGTCGACAGGGAGCGGGGGCGGGCGCCCTCGTGGGCAAGTACCGGGGCCGGGCCCGGGCGATGCGCGGGGGGATCGGGAGCGCGGCGGCCCGCCTCGGTCCGGGCTGGGTCGGGGTCCTCACGGTCGTCAATGCCGTCGGGGCGATCCGCGACCCCGCCACGGGGAGATGGACGGCGGGCGCCCGAGGTCCTCGCGGCCGGATCCTGCCTCCTCGGTTCTCCCCGGGCCGCGCGGCCGCGACCGGGGGGACCACGCTGACCCTCGCGGTGACCGACCTCCCTCTCGGCCGGCCGGCCCTGGCCCGGGTCGCGGCGATCGTCCACGGGGGGGTCGGCCGGGCGGTCGTGCCCTACCAAACGTCGACCGACGGAGACGTGGTGTTCGCGGCCACCACCGAGGCCAGCCCGCGGAGGTTGCCGGACCGGCGGGAGGGCGACGTCGCGGACCGGGTCGGGACCGAGGCCGCGGAACTGGCCGTCGAAGCGGTCCTCCGCGCGGTCCGGGCGTCCAACGGCCCGGCGTGACCGGACTCACTCCTTCCGCCCGAACCACCAGTCGGCCCTCGTGCCGGGCCAGTTGACGTCGATCACGTCGAACGGGTTGCCGTCGGGATCGATCAGGGTCACGAAGTCGCGACCGGGTTGGGGAGGCTCGACGACCCGGGCGCCGAGCCGGACGAGGCGGTCGACCTCGGCGAGCGGCTCCGTCGCGTACAGATCGAGGTGGAACCGGTAGTCCCCGAGGGGGGCCTCCGCGGTCCGGCTGAGGTTCAGATTCGGCCCGACTCCGCGCGGGTCCTTCAGGATGACCCCATCCGGCCCGGGCGGCTCGCGGGGGACGTAGTGCAGGGCCGCGCTCCAGAACTCGATCATCTCCGCGACGTGCGTGCAGTCGACCACGATCGAGCCGACCCAGATTCGACCCTCCCGGGCGACCGTCGGCGCGACCGGCTCCATCGGGCTCCCGGTCGGAGCCGGAGCGCGGGGGAGGGAAGACCCTGACGCCCCGGAGCGCGGCGCGGGCGGGGGGATCACGCTCCCGAGGGCCGTCGGAGGGAGGTCCCACGGAGCCCGCGGATCAGGTCGGCCTTGGTCACGATCCCGACCAGCTGACCCTTCTGGGCGACGACGACGGCCGGGTAACGGCCCAGCAGCGCCGTCAGCAGGTCGGCGGGCAACCCCGGATCGACGATCGGATACGCGGTCTCCAGGACGTCCCGGACGCGCCGCTTCTGCCCGGCCGACTCCGCGAGGGCCCGGAGCAGGGCGCCCTCGGAGAGGGAGCCCAGCAGGCGGCCGTCATCGACGACCGGCAGTTGGGAGAACGCGCCGCCCTCCATCCGCTGGGCGGCGACGGAGAGCGGCGCGGACGACTCGACCGAGACGAGCGTGCGGGTCATCAGGTCCCCGACGGTCAACGGCGGCGTCGCGACGCCCTCCCGGCTCTCGAGGTACGCGACGATCCGCTGGACCAGGTCGTAGGACGGCCGGATCTGGCCGCGCTCCACCCGCGAGAGCGTCGCGTCGCTGCGGCCGACCGCCCGGGCGAGCTCGCCGAGGGAGATCCCCAGGGCCAGCCGCCGGCGGCGCAGCTCGGTGAGGGTGTCCACGAGCCGGCGACGCCGCTGCCGGCATATCTCGGTTTGCCGGAGCCGCCCGACGGCCCCGAAAGGTATAGGTTGGCGCGCTGAGTACTCCTCCTCGACCCCGATGGACGCCCCTCCTCGGCGCATCGACTGGATCTCCCCGCCCCCCGAGATCTGCTCGCTCTGCAAGGAGCCGCTCGGCCCGCCGAGCGAGACGAGCTCGTGGAACGGCAACCCGGCCCACCGGGACTGCGTGCGGATCCATCTCCTCCAGCGCGACCCGGCGTTCCACGAGTCGGGGGAGGGGGACGAGCCGACCGACGAGTTCGGCGACTCGATCGATGGCGTCCTCTCCCGCGACGACGACGAGGCCGACCTCGAGTAGGGGGCCGGACCCGCGGTCCGCAGGGCCCGACTGTCGCGTCCGCGGCTTCGCAACGCATAAAAAGGCGGGGTTCGTGGACCGGACCGCCCTGTGACGTGAGGTCGGGGGTACCCCATGCCGGAAGTTGTCATCACCTGCGACTGGACGATGATGAGCAATCACCACGGGAAGGAGTTCCTGGGGTTCGGGACCACGACGCCGGCGTACGGCTTCCCGGAATCGGTCTACCGCCGGCTGTTCTACCCGGAGATGCCGGTCGACGAGCACGGCTTCCCCGTGCAGGCGCCGTACGGGATGCGGAAGATCGAGGCGTCCCTGATCGACGGGGGCTTCGACGCCCGGATCGTCCACCCCAGCTATCTCGACCGGTACATGCCGGGGGAGGCGAAGGTCCTCCTGATCTCGGGCCACGACTACTTCGGCCTCAATCCGCCGAGCTCGACGTTCGGCGGCGTGATGAAGCGGGAGCCGCTCAACTCGGTGAACTTCAAGCGGATGCTGACCCAGCCGGCGGTCGTCGAGGCGCGCAAGCGGGGACTCAAGATCATCGCGGGGGGCCCGTGCGCCTGGCAACTCTCGCCCGCGACCCGCCAGAAGCTCCCGTTCATCCAAGAGTTCCTCGACTCGTTCGGCGGGATCGACACCGTCGTCGAGGGCGAGAGCGACGTCTTCGTCCGGGAGATCGTGGCGAAGGCGCTCCGCGACGAGTTCCTCCCGCCGCACGTCGTCCTCGCGGCGAAGGAGGCCCCGAAGGTCGAGCAGATCTCGTCGATCAAGTTCCCGAGCGTCAACGGGCTGATCGAGATCGGGCGAGGCTGCTGCCGCGGCTGTTCGTTCTGCTCCGTGACGACCCGGCCGACCCGCTGGTACTCCCTCGAGAAGATCGAGGAGGAGCTCAAGGTCAACGCGGCGATCGGCATCCGAAAGGGGATCCTGCACTCCGACGACGTCTTCTTCTACGGCAGCCCGAACGTGATGCCGCACGAGGAGAAGCTGATCCCGCTCCTCCAGCTGGCGAAGCGGCACCACCAACAGGTCGGCTGGAGCCACGTCGCGGTCGCCTCGCTGATGACGAAGCCGAAGCTCCTGTCGAAGTGCGCCGAGGTGCTCATCGACGACCAGCAGAGCTGGTGGGGGGTCGAGGTCGGCGTCGAGACCGGGTCGCCCCGGATGATCACGGCCGCGATGCCGGGGAAGGTCGCGCCGTTCAAGGCCTCGCAGTGGCCCGAGCTCGTGGTCCAGGCGGCCGGGCTGATGAACGACAACCACGTCTATCCGGCGTGCACGTTCATCGTCGGCCTCCCGCAGGAGACGGAGGACGACGTCGCGCGAACGATCGACCTCATCGACGACCTCTGGGACTTCAAGGCGATCCTCGTCCCGATGTTCTTCGTGC
>JASHVP010000019.1 GCA_030044475.1 Thermoplasmata archaeon
CTCGGGCCCCCGCAGTAGCTCGCCGATGAGGTAGTCGCTCCCGGTGACGACCGTGAATCCCTCGACCCCCGTGGCCGCCCGGGCGACCCGCAGACCCTCCGCGGCCGTCGGCGCGACGACGATCCGGGGGAACCGCCCGATCGCGGCGGCCTTCACGTCCGTCGGAGGGAGCCCGCGGGCCGAGCGGACCGGAACGACGACCAGCGTGTGCGCGAGCGGGGCGAGGGCCTCGAGGATCCGGGGGACGTCCTTGCCGGCGAGGCAGCCGAAGACGAGGGCGTTCTCGCCCGGGTCCGCGAGGGGGGCGATCTCGCCGAGGCTCTCCGCCAGGGCGCGGGCGCTGTCGGGCGTGTGGGCCACGTCGAAGAACAGTTCGGGCCGCCGGGCCCGGCGGTCGAGGCGCCCGGGCCACCGGACCCGCTCGAGACCCGCCACAACCGCGGCCCGGTCGAGGGACGCGCCGTCCGCGGCGAGGAACCGCGCCACGGCCGCCAGCGCCACGGCGGCGTTCGAGGCCTGGAAGGTACCGAGGAGGGGCAGCGGCAGCGCGTCGAACCGGTCGCCCGCGACCATGACCGAGAGCGTCTGTCCGTCGGGCGAGAGGTCACGCGCGACGACCCGAACCTCCTCCCCCAGGTGCCAGACCGGAACCCCCTCTCGGCCCGTGGCCCCGTCGACGACCGCTCGAGCGTCCGGTGGGAGGGCACCGGCCACGCCGGTCATCCCGGGGTGGAAGATCCCCGATTTCTCGGCGGCGATCGCCGCCCGGGTCGGCCCGAGGATCTCGGTGTGCTCGAGCTCGACGGTCGTGAGGACGCCGACCCGGCTCGCGAGGACGTTCGTGGCGTCGAGCCGCCCGCCGATCCCGACCTCGACCACCGCGGCGTCGACCCGATGCGCGGCGAACCAGTCGAACGCGAGCGCCGTGGTCACCTCGAAGAACGTCGGAGGCCGGTCGATCTCCCCCGCGGCCTGCCGACGCTCGGCGACGGCCTCGACCCGGGCCAGCCCGGCGACGACCGCGGTCCGGTCGATGGGCCGGCCGTCGATCTGGGCCCGCTCGCGGTACGTCGCGAGGTGGGGGGACGTGTACAGCCCGACCCGAAGTCCGTGGGCGGTCAGGAGCGACCGCGCGATCGCCGCGGTCGAGCCCTTGCCCTTGCTGCCGGTGACGTGGATCGCCGGGAACCGGGCCTCGGGGTGGTCGAGCCCGGCGAGCAGGGCGCGCATCACCTCGAGCCCGGGCCGGAGGCCGAAGCGGCGTCGCCGGAAGAGACGGTCGAGCGCGGCACGGTAGGCGGGGTCGGGCGCGTCGCGGTCCGTCGCGCGCTCCGTCCGTCGGCTCACCGGCGCCCGCCTAGTACATCGAGCGTTCCCGGTAGCTCCCGAAGACGTCCTGGAACGCCCGGACGATCTCCCCGAGGGTCGCCTTCGCCCTCAGCGCCTCGAGCACCGCCGGCATGGTGTTCTCGGCCTCGGTGCTCGCGACCCGGCGCAGGCGGTCGAGCGCGGCGGCGTGGCGGCGCGGGTCGCGGCGCCGGCGCAGTTGGGCGAGCCGCGTCGACTGCAGCCGACGGGCCGCCTCGCTGATCCGCAGCCGGGGGACGGAGATCGGCTCGTCGACGGGGTAGGCGTTCACGCCGACGACCTTCGCTTCGCCGCTCTCGACGGCCCGCTGGTAGCGGAACGACGCCTCCTGGATCTCCCGCTGGAAGAACCCCCGCTCGATCCCGGCGACCACGCCGCCCATCGCGTCGATGCGGTCGAAGTACCGCTGGGCCTCCTCTTCCATCCGGTCGGTGAGCCATTCGACGTAGTAGCTCCCGGCGAACGGGTCGATCGTCTCGGCGAGGCCGGTCTCGTGCGCCAGGATCTGCTGCGTGCGGAGGGCGATCCGGACCGCGTCCTCGGTGGGCAGCTGGAGCGCCTCGTCGTAGGAGTTGGTGTGGAGCGACTGGGTGCCGCCGAGCACGCCCGCCAGTGCCTGGACGGTCGTTCGGACGATGTTGAGCTCGGGCTGCTGGGCCGTGCACGAGCACCCGGCCGTCTGCGTGTGGAATCGGAGCCACTGCGACCGCTCCGACCGCGCGCCGAACTCGTCTCGCATCACGCGGGCCCAGAGGCGTCGGGCGGCGCGGAACTTGGCGATCTCCTCGAAGAAGTCGTTGTGCGAGTTGAAGAAGAAGGAGAGCCGGGGCGCGAAGTCGTCGACCGCGAGGCCCCGCTCGACCGCGGCCGCGACGTAGGCGCGCCCGTCGGCGAGCGTGAAGGCGAGCTCCTGGACCGCCGTCGAGCCGGCCTCGCGGATGTGGTACCCCGAGACCGACACCGGGTTCCAGCGCGGGGTGTGCCGCGTCGCGTACTCGATCGTGTCGGTCACGAGGCGCAACGCCGGCCGGGGCGGGTAGAGGAACTCCTTCTGCGCGATGTACTCCTTCAGGATGTCGTTCTGAGTCGTGCCCCCGAGCCGGTCGAACGTCGCCCGGTGCGCCGTCCCGGTGAGGAGGTACATCCCCCAGACGATGTTCGCCGGGCCGTTGATCGTCAGGCTCGTCGTCACGTCGGCGAGCGGGATCCCGGCGAGCAGCCGGCCCATGTCGTCGAGCGAGCTGACGTTCACGCCGCACTTCCCGACCTCCCCGAGGGACTCCGGGTCGTCGGCGTCGAGGCCGTAGAGCGTCGGGTCGTCGAACGCGATCGACAGGCCGGACTCTCCGTGCTGCAGCAGGTAGCGGAAGCGCCGGTTCGTGTCCTCCGGGGAGCCGAACCCCGAGAACATCCGCATCGACCAGAGCCGGCCGCGGTACATCGTCGGGTGGACCCCGCGGGTGAACGGGGGCTGGCCGGGGTACCCGATCCGGTCGAACGACACCGGGGCGCTCGCCGGCGAGTAGAGCCGCTCCACGGGGATCCCCCCGAGCGTCGCGAACTGCTCCTTCCGTTCCGGGCTCTTCGCGAGCGCCGGTCGCAGCACCTCCTGCGTCCACCGCCGCCCTTCCTCTCCGATCGCGGCGAAGGCCCGCGCGCGGCTGCGCGTCGCGGGGGGCGGGACCGCCCGGCCGGCGGACATCGCGTCGAGGAGGGCGGGGGCCACTATAACGCCGCGGGCGGGGACGGCACGACGAACCCCACGAGGTTCGTCCGACCCCGGCGGACGACGTGGGCCCCGAGACGCCCGGCGAACCGGAAGAACGACCGGCCGGTCCAGTTGACGTTGTCCGCGAGCACGACCGAGCCCGGATGGAGCTTGGGCCCGATCGTCGCGAGCTCCCACGCCAGATGCCGGGGCGTGTGGAGGTCGTCGTGCAAGAACAGGTCGATCGAGTCCAGCTCGTCCACGAGCCCCGGCAGCAGCCGCTGGGTCGGTCCCCGGCGGAGATCCCACCCGACGCGCAGCGCCTCGGGGACGGCCCAGCCGGTGGCGTGTCCCGGGGGGAGCGAAACGGACGACTCGCCCGGCGCCAGGATCGGTCCCTTCTGGCGCGTCGGAAGGTCGATCGAATGCAGGGTCCCGCGGCGATTGCGACGGAGCGCGGCGAGGAAGTGGGAGGACGAGACCCCGCTGCTCACGCCGGCCTCCACGACCTGCTTCGGACGAAGGAGCCGGACGATGGCGTACAGGTCGAACGGGGCTCCGATCTGCGCGTAGAACGAGCGGCCCGCGGCGAGG
>JASHVP010000020.1 GCA_030044475.1 Thermoplasmata archaeon
GGCGTCCGCCGAGCGACCGGAAGGCGCCCAGCGCGCGGGTCCGGCAGAAGCGCCGAACGCACGAGGTCGAGCTCGTACCGGACCCGCCCGTCCGGGAGGTAGAGGAGCAGGGCGACGCCGAACGGGATCAGTCCCTGGCTCCGCGCCGCCCCGAGGGCGGCTCCGAGCGGGCCGATCGTCCCCGGGGACGCCACGCGGGCGCCTCCGGCGGCCCCCCGCTCGTCCTCGGCGCGGCTCCGCGGCAGGAAGTGCTCGCGCAGCAGGACCCGGGAGATCGCCCGGCGCGGCGGCGTCGCGCCCGGGGGGAACAGGTCCGCCGACCCATCGACGTGGAAAGCGACCCGCTCGACCGGCGCGAGGAAGTCCCACGCGGGACCGGCGGGCGGGGCTCCCTCGACGGCGAGCTCGACCGTGTCCGGTTGGGCGCGGGGGTCTTGGAGCAGCGCGTAGAACGTCGGGAAGTCGGCCCCATCGGAGACGAGCGTCGCCGATCCGAGCGGGGCGCGGCGGCGGGCCACGTACTCCTCGTACGCGCGGGCGAGCATGCGCGAGGAGTACGCGTCGTGCCGCTCGCCGGCGAGCGAGCGGGCCAGCGCGTCAAGCTCGGAGAGCGGTACCTGGGTCACGGGGGCTCCGCAAGGTCGCGGCCATCGAATAGAGAGAGATAAACCGTCGGGCCATCGTCTCGAGCGACGCGTGGTCGTGGACCCACCGGCTGGCCCGTTCGCCGAGCGCGCGGCGTTCCGCGGGCGCCCCCGCCAGCGTCGCCAGGGTCCTCGCGAGGTCGACCGGAGCGAGCGACGGGGCCCGGATCCCGGTGTCGCGGTCGGCGACGATCTCGGACGCACCTCCGACCGGGGGCGCGACGACCGTCGACCCGCACGCCATCGCCTCGAGCAGCGCGACGCTCGCGGTGTCGCTCGTGGACGGCAGGACGAAGAGATCCGTCTGGGCGAGCAGCGCCGGCTTCTCCTCTTCGGCGACGGGGCCGACGTACCGGACCCGCCGCGCGAGCCGGGGGTCGTCGGCGATGCGGCGACGCACCGCGCCCTCTTCCGGGCCGACGCCGCCCACGATCCCGACGAGGTCGGTCGACTCGGAGGCCGTCGCCAGCGCGTCGAGGAACCGGTGGACCCCCTTGTCCACCGTCAGACGGCCGAGATACGTCGCGAGCGGACTGGCCGGGAGCCCGCACCGCTCGCGCCAGTCCGGGACGGGGAGGCCCGGGTGGAACCGACCGACGTCGATGCCGTTCGGGACGACCTCCACCGGGTGGCGGAACGGCTTGCGCGCCGAGGAGACGAGGGCGTCCCGGGCCGACTCGCTCGGCGCCGTCGCGATGTCGCAGCGCCAGTAGGTCCCGAGGTTGTACCACCAGGCGATCCGGAAGAACAGCGGGACCAGGAACTTCTGCGGCACGGCGAGCCGCATCGCGCGCAGGTTCGTGTGGAACGTGCCGACGAGCGGCCGCCGGAACCGCCGGGCCGTCAGGAACCCCATGCTCCCGATCGGACCGGGCGTGTGCAGGTGGACGACGTCGGCCTCGCGCGCCGTCCGGGCGCCGCGGAACAGCGCGAACGGGAAGACCGGCCACCGGTACTCGCCGTACAGGGGGACGGGGACCGTCCGCAACCGGTGGACCGCGACGCCGTCGACGATCGCCCCCTCGGACCGCGCCCCGACCGCGACGTGCGGAGCATAGACGTCGACCGAGTGCCCGAGCCGGGTCAGGGTGCGGGCGAGCCCCGCGGTGACCGTGGCGACCCCGTCGCGCATCGGCTCGTACGAGTCGGTGAAGAACGCGATCCGCATCGCTCCCGGCGCCGGTCTCCGCCGAACGGGATTGTAGCCTTATGGGTCGAGCGGTCCGGCTCCCCCGGCGACGACGACCTGCGCGAACAGCCGCTCGAGCCGGCTCGCGTCCCGGACGTCGAGCGCCCTCGGGTCGAGGGAGACGAGCAGCGCCGACCCGGTCCGTTGGGCGAGCTCGACCAGCCAGGTGACGAACCGGAACGTCAGGTCGGGGCCGTCCTCGCTCGCGAAGTACTCCAACGCGTCGACGTAGACGAGTGCGCCGCCGTCCGCCTCGGCGGGCTCCTTGAGCTGGCCGCTCAGTTCGCCCGGGGTCACGTGGCCGCCGGACGCACCGCGCGGAGAGAGGACGAGCCGGCGCTCCGGCGCGAGCCCCGGCAGCTCGGGCGGATGGAGCGAGACGACGGCGACCCGCGGGAACTCCGCCTGGTGGGCGGCGAGGAGCTCGAGCGCGCGGGCGGGCCGGACCTCCTTCACGAGCACGCTCCGCCCGGGGGCGAGTCGGGCGGCGGGAGCGGCCCCGACGGGCTCCGTCCACGGTCGCGCGGGAGCCGGGGCCGGGGGACGGAGCAGCGCGTTCCACGCCGGCCGTCGCGGCGGCCCGAGCAGGCTCCGGCGCTTCAGCTCGGCTTCCTCCGGGACCCGGGCGAGCCGGCTCTCGACCAGGATGCGCAGCTCCTGGGCCGTGTGGCCCCGGGAGGTGTGCTGCAGGATCTCCCGCAGACCGCTGCGAAGACCCTCCTCGTAGCCCGCCGCGTACGCGCGGGCGTACTCCTCGTCGCCGGGCGGCTCGTCGCCCGGCGGGAGCGGCCCGTCCCGCCGGGGACGCTCGCTCACGCCGGGGCCCGGTCCCGCGCGGGAGCCTCCGTCGCGGGGACCGTACCGGTCCGGCCGGCGGGACGCCGGCCGCCGGACTCCTCCGCGGGAGCGAACTTGTAGCCGTAGTGGATCACCCCGGCCTTCCCCTCCTCGCGGAGCTTGCGGAACGTGGCGCGCACCTTGAGCCCGATCCGCACGCCGTCCGGTTCGACGTTGACGACCTGGCCGGTGAGGATCGGTCCCTCGACGGTCTGCACGAGCGCGACCACGTACGGCACCTGCATCTCGAACCCCTCGGCGGCGTCGTGGACGATCGTGTAGCTGATGACCTCGCCGTCCCCCGAGAGCTGGAACGGCACCATCTTCTCGATCGACTGGCGGTGCGAGGTGCACTCGGGACAGACCGACCGCGGAGGGAAGTAGACCGTCCCGCAGGTGGTGCACTTCGAGCCCCCCAGGTTGTACCGTCGCGGGGTCTCCCGCCAGAACCGTGCGACCGACATCGTCCTCCTCCTAGTTCGCCCGCTCCAGCAGGGTGACGACCGAGGTCGCGCCGGTCCCCCCGACGTCCTGGGCGAGCCCGAGGGTCGCCCCGCTCACCTGGCGGTCCTTCGCCTCGCCGCGGAGCTGGCGGACGAGCTCGACGACCTGGGCGACGCCGACGGCGCCGAACGGACGCCCCTGGGCCTTCAGTCCGCCGGACGGGTTCACGGTGAGTCGCCCGCTACCGCCGAACTCGCCGGCGGCGAACGCCGGCCCCGACCGGCCCTTCTCGACGAACCCCAGGTCCTCGAGCGAGAGCAGCGCGCTGATCGTGTACGCGTCGTGCACCTCGGCCACCTGGACGTCGGCCGGAGCGCGGCGCGCCTGGGCGAACGCCCGCACCGCCGCCTCCCGAGTCGAGGCGAGGGCGGTCAAGTCGTGGCGGTGCTGGACCGCCATCGTGTCGCACGCGACCTGGCTCGCCGCGAGGCGGATCGGGGTGTCGGTGTGCCGGCGGGCCGTCTCGAGCGGCCCCAGCACGACGGCCGCCGCCCCGTCCGACAGCGGCGCGCAGTCGAAGACGCCGAGGGGCTCGGCGACCGGGCCGGCGCCGACGACCTGCTCGAGGGTCAGTTTGTTGCGATAGTGCGCGTTCGGGTTCTTCGACCCCATCGCGTGGGCCTGGACCGCGACGCTCGCGAGCTGCTCGCGCGTTGTCCCGTAGAGGTGCATGTGGCGGCGCGCGATCAGCGCCCAGAGCGCGGGCAGGGTCGCCCCGAAGACGACCTCCCACTCGTGGTCCGCGGTCGCGCTCGTGATCTGGTTCGCGGTCGCGTCCGGCACGTCGGTGAGCTTCTCGGCCCCGCCGACGACGACGTAGTCGTAGAGGCCGCTCGCGACCGCCAGGTACCCGGCGTGGAGCGCCAGCGCGCCCGAGGCGCCGCCACCCTCGACGCGCACGGCGGGGAGGTGCCGCCGCGCCAGCCCGGCATAGTCGAGGATCAGCGGGGCGATCTGCTCCTGGTCGAGCAGCGAGCCGGACGCCATGTTGCCGAGGAACAGCCCGCCGAGCTGCGCCGAGGAGAGCTTGGCGTCGACCAGCGCCTGCAGCCCGGCCTCGATCCCGATCTCGCGGAACGAGCGGTCCCACAGCTCACCGAAGCGCGTCTGCCCGACCCCGAGGACCGCGACCTCGCGCATCGTCACGCCTCGCCCATGTGGATCTTGCCGCGGAACTTCGCGTAGACCGCGTAGGAGATCTCGACGCCCTGGTCGAGGTACTCCTGGACCGGTCGGCCGTAGGAGCCGTCGAAGCGGCCGAGCTCGTCGGTCGTCTCGAGGTCGAAGGCGTCCGAACCGGCCCCAGAGCCGTACCCGACGACGAGGATCCGCTCGCCCGGACCGGCGTGGTCGAGGACGTTCGCGAGCCCGATGAGCGCGGCCCCCGAGTAGGTGTTGCCGATGTACGGCGTCACGAGCCCGTAGCGCATCTGCTCGTCCGAGAAGCCGAGCTGCTTGCCGACGCGCTGGGGGAACTTCCCGTTCGGCTGGTGGAAGACGACGTGCCGGTAGTCCTTCGGGGAGGTCCCCGCGGCTTCCATCGTTCGGCGGGCGCACTCGGAGACGTGGCGGAAGTACGCCGGCTCGCCGGTGAAGCGGCCTCCGTGGCTCGGGTACTTCTGCCCTTCCCGCCGCCAGAAATCCGGGGTGTCGGTGGTGTACGACAGGGTCCGCAGCACGCGGCAGATGACGCGCTCCCGCCCGACGACGAACGCCGCGCCGCCCGCGCTGGCGGAGTACTCGAGGGCGTCCCCGGGGGCTCCCTGCGAGGTATCCGTGCCGATCGCGACGCCGTACCGGATCATCCCGGCGCCGACGAGGCCGAGGCAGGTCTGGATCGCCGCCGTCCCCGCCTTGCAAGCGAATTCGAAGTCGGCGGCGGTCAGGTTGGGGGTCGCGCCGACCGCTTGCGCCACGACGGTCGCGGTCGGCTTGACGGCGTACGGGTGGGACTCGGAGCCGACGTACAAGGCGCCGATCTGCTGGGGGTCGATCGCGCCGCGCACGAGCGCGGTGCGCAGCGCCTCGGTGGAGATCGTGATCGTGTCCTCGTCGGGCGCCGGTACGCTCTTGCGGTGGACGTTGAGGCCCTGGCCCATCCCCTCGCCGTCGGTCCCCCAGACCCGGCCGATCTCTTCCGGCGTGATCCGGTAGCGCGGTACGTAGGCGCCGTAGCTCACGATCCCTGCTTCCATCGGTTTCCCGTTCCTAGAGCTCCTCGAGCCGTTCGAGGACGGCCGGCGCGGCGAGCGCCGTCGTGAGGAGCGGGATGTTCTCCACCTCGGAGAGACGGACCGCGAGCGGGTCGATCCGGCCCGGGGCAGCGAAGACGACGGCGGCCGGCTTCAACGGATGGGCGCGGATCGCGACCATCGGTGAACGGCCGTACTTGACGTTCGAGAAGATGAGCGCCCGCTGGGTGGTCCAGCCGTACACCTCGACGAACCGGGAGGCGTCGATCGACAGGATCGCCCGCGGCGCGTCGAGCAGAGTGAAGCCGTGGATGTCGCGATGCAGGTCGACCCGACTCACGGCCCGGGCCTCCAGCTGGTCGGAGAGGGTCTTCAGGGGGATCGCGACCGCGAACTCGCGCATGCCGAGGATCCCTTCGGAGTGCGGACGGAGGCCGAGGCGCTGGCCGACGTGCCCGCCGTTCTGGGCGTCGAGGGCGAGGATCCCGTCCACGTACCGTCGGATGAAGCCGGCGCCCGGGCTGACCCGCCGCTCGGATTCGTAGTCGCTGATCACCGAGGGCACCGTCGCGAGGTGCTTCGCGAGGTCGCGTTGCGAGATGCCGAAGTCCTCGCGCCACTTGCGCAGCGTGCGCCCCGGGTGCGGAGAGAGGACCACCTCGCCCGCGATCTTCTCGCGAATCTCCGCTTCCATGCCCGCGCGAGGCGAGCCCCGGTATAAATCGGTACTCTTGGTGTCGGTGCTCGGCTTCGACAGGTGCCGACGGAGGTCCCCGCCGGCTGACGTGGAGGAGTGGACCGGGCGAGAGTTTCCGACGGGAGGAGCGGTCCTCCGTCCGCCGTTTGAACTCGCGACCTCTACCTTGCCAAGGTAGCGATCTTCCGCTGATCTACCGGCCCACGGCGCTCGCCGAGACCGGGCGCAGTTTAACCTCTTCGCCGGCGAGCGGCCCCGACCGGAACTCCGACGGCCCGGGGGTGCCGCCGACCCGCCGCGGGGCGCGTTCGGCCAAACCCTTATGCGCGGGTCCCGACTCCGCCGGCCGATGGCGGACGGACCCACGTCGGGCGAGCCGATCGACGTCCTCGTCAAGAGCACGGCCGACCTGCTCCGCCCGGAAGAGCTCGTCCGCGAGGCGACCCGCGACATCGTCAAGGACGAGATCCGCAAGCATCTCGAGAAGACGCTGCGGGACGACCCGAAGCTCGCCGCCGATCTCAAGGACGCGGTGCGGGACCTGCTGCACGCCCGCGCGATGGAGTACGCCGCACTGGTCCGGGTCGGCACCGCGACGGCCCGGCTGGGGCTCTCCGCCCTGCCGCCCGAGGTGCGACGGGCGCTGACGAAGGACTTCGTCGACCTGGTCTCGAAGGAGCTCGGCCAGATCGTCGAGAGGTCGCTCTAGCCTATGCCGATGGCCCCGGACCAGGTCCGGATCTACGAGATCAAGCGGATCGACGTCGAAGGCGCGCTCGTCATCGACGGCTTTCCGTCCGTCGGGCTGGTGAGCTCGATCGTCGCGAACTACCTCATCGACACGCTCGAGATGGAGCAGATCGGGATCGTGGAGTCGCCGGCGTTCCCGACCGTGTCGCTCGTGCGGAACGGGAACCCGCAGCACCCGGTGCGGATCTACGCGGGTCACCCACCGGCGGACCGGGCCGGACGGGGCGCCGACAAGATCGTCGCCTTCGTCTCGGAGTTCCACCCCGCCCCCACGATCATCCATCCGCTCGCCACCTCGATCCTCGACTGGGTGCAGGAGCAGCGGTGCTCGATGCTCGTCTCGCCGGAGGGGCTCGTCGTGGAGGCGGCCGCGCCGCCCCCGCGGGCCGGGCGCGCCCCCCGCCTCAACGACGTCAAGGTCT
Organism: Thermoplasmata archaeon; assembly: GCA_030044475.1. Lineage (GTDB taxonomy): Archaea > Thermoplasmatota > Thermoplasmata > Lutacidiplasmatales > UBA184 > Lutacidiplasma. The sequence goes on from JASHVP010000020.1 coordinate 7,236, forward strand.
ACGGGGTCGCGAGCACGCGCAAGGCCCGCGAGCTCTACGTCGAGCCGAACATGATCCCGTTCGCCGAGGGCGTCATCACCGGGATCGCCGGCGTCCTCCTGAACGAGGGCCGACGGCGGGGGTTTGACGTCCTCACGTTCCTCGCCGAGGCGCAGGCGGACTACCCCGACGCGCGGGCGGCGGCGAAGGTCATCGAGACGATCAACCGGATCCTGCTGCGGACCCCGCTCGACCCCGTGCCCCTCTACGCCGAGGCCGAGCGGATCGAGCAGCAGCTCCTCTCGATCCAGCGCCACGCCGCCGACCGGACCCGCGGGGAGTCGGTGACGCAGCCGTCGCCGCCGATGTACCGTTAGCCGGCGGCGCGGGCGCGTCCGGCCCGCTGGAGCCCGACCGCCGCGGCGGCCAGCGTCGCGGAGCCGACGACGAGGGCGCGCTCGTCCGGCGCGAACGTCGCGCTGTGCAGGCTGGCCGGGTGCCCCGCCCGGCCGACGCCGAGCCGAAGGAACGTCCCCGGGACCCGCTCCAGGTAGCGGGCGAAGTCCTCGGCGCCCATGAGGGCGTGCTCGGTCTCGACCACGTTCGCCCGGCCGAACTCGACGCGCAGCGCGTCCGCGACCGTGCGCGTCGCGTCGGGGTCGTTGACGAGCGACGGGTACCCCCGGCGATACTCGATGCGGACGGTCGCCCCCAGGCTGGCGGCGATCGCCCGGACGCGTCGCCGCAGGGAGCGCTCCATCAGGTCCCGCGTCTCCGGCCGCATCGTCCGGACGGTCCCCTCGAGGACCACCTTCTCCGGCAGGATGTTGTCCCGCGTGCCCCCGTGCACGGAGCCGACGCTCACGACCACCGGGTCGAACGGGTTCCGGACGCGGCTGACCAGTGCCTGCAGCCCGACGACGATCTCGCTCGCGATCACGATGGCGTCGGGGCCCTGATGGGGGGTCGCGGCGTGCCCGCCCCGGCCCCGGACGACGATCCGGAAGAAGTCCGCGGCCGCCATGAACGGCCCGACGCGCCAGCCGATCCGTCCGAGCGGGAGGCTCGGGTCGACGTGCTGGCCGACGACGAAGGCGACGTGGGGACGCTCGAGGCACCCCCGCTCGATCAGCGGGAGGGCGCCGCCGACGCTCCCCTCCTCCTCGGCCGGCTGGAACAGCAGCTTCACGGGACCCCCGAGCGCGTTCGCCCGGCGGCTCAGGAGCGCGGCCGCGCCGAGCAGCGACGTCATGTGGACGTCGTGGCCGCACGCGTGCATCCGGCCCGGGAACCGGGATCGGAACGGGAGGCCCGTCTCCTCCGTGACCGGGAGGCCGTCCATGTCGGCCCGGAGGGCGACGACCGGACCGGGCCGCCCGTCGCCGATCAGCCCGACGACCCCGGTGAACCCGTCGTATGCCCGATACGGGATGCCGAGCTCGGTGAGCGCGCGGGTCACCTTCGCCTGGGTCAGGTGCTCCTGCGTCGACAGCTCGGGCTCCTCGTGGAACGACTTCCGCCACGACCGGAGGGCGGGGAGCAGCTCCCGGGCCGCGGTCGACCACGGCTCCGGCACGGGGGGCATCGCCGCGGGCAGGGCCTCCGCGATATAATGCCCGCGGCGCGGCGACCCTCCGTGCGCCCCTCGGTGGGGGTGGGAAGGAATAATTCGCCGACCGCCTGCGGCCCCCGATGTCGGCCGAACCCGCCGGGGTCTCCGACGCGCCCGGGACCCCGCCGGGAGCGGTCCCGTCCGACCGATGGGCCCGCTTCGAGCGGACCGGACTCGTCTTCGTCGGCCTCACCTCGGTCGTCGTGGCGGTCGTCGTCCTCGCCCGGCCGCAACTGACCGTCACGGAGCTGCTGATCCTCCTCGCCGGCGCGGTGTCGCTGAACTCCGTGCGGAGCCTCCTCGCCGGCGGACGCCTGTTCGCGGGCGACGGCGGGGGCCTCACGTTGCCGGGCATCGGACGCATCGCCTACCGCGACCTCGGGATCGCGGGGGTCGGCGTCCTCTCCGTCGCCATCGCGCTCGGCGTCGCCTTCTTCCCGCAAACGACCACCGCGATCGCGGTGTTCCTCCTGGCGATCGCGCTCGTGGCCCAGGGCGTCGCCCGCATCACGGAGGGGATCGGTCGGCCGGTGACCGGGTGGGTCCGAGGATCGTCGATCGCCACCGGCGCGATCGTGGTGGTGCTCGTCGTCGCGGCGGTCGCCTTCGAAGGGTTCGCGCTCCTCGGGTTCTCGATCCTCGTCGGCGTGATCCTGCTCGTCAACGGGATCGACACGGTCGTGGTCGGCCTGCATCCGACGGACCCCCGGCAGTTCGTCCTCCTGAAGCTGATCCTCTTCGCGGCGTTCTACGGCCTCGTCATGATCAACTGGATCGACCTGTTCGGCAAGGAGGTCCCCGGCTACGGCGTCTGGCTGGTGCTGAGCTACATGGCCCCGTTCGGGGTCCTGCTCGTCTTCCAGGGCTGGGAGGCGTGGCCGCTCGCCACGAGCTTGGGGCTGCTCGTCTCGCTGATGAACGATGTCGGCTACTTCTTCGTCGGGAACCTGTTGTTCGGCTTTCACGAGAACCTGCTCCCGTGGATTTCCGGGCAGCTCGGGTTCCAGGGCAACCATGTCGTGACGTACTTTGAGGGGGGGACGTTCACCCTCACCGTCACCTCCTGGATGATGGGGGCGTCGATCTACGCCCGGGCTCTCGTCGTCGCGGCGATCCTCGTCTACTGGTGGCGCCACCCGACCGGGATCGTGGCGCGGAGCGCTCAGTCCGGCCCGCCGCCGTCGCCTCCGGTGGCGGCGTGAGCGGCGACGGACCGGGGGCCCCGCGCTTCCTCCACAACGGATAAAGGGGCGGCCGGCGACGGGCCGCCACCGTATCGTCCATGGGTCTCCACCCGACCGGCACCGAGCTGTTCCTCCTCGTGGCCGGCATCGCCTTGCTGCTCGCCGTCGGGGGCGACGTGATCGCGCGCCGGTTCCGGGTCCCCGACGTCCTTTGGCTGGTCGCCCTCGGCGTGCTCGCCGGTCCGGTCTTCGGACTGATCCCCGTCTCCACGGTCCTCCTCGTCGCGCCGGCGATCGGCACGGCCGTCCTCGTGATCATCGTGTTCGACGCGGGACTCGACCTCGAGCGAACGATCCTCCGGCCCCTCCTCGCGTCGGCCGTCGTGTTCGCCGTGGTGACGTACGTGACGGGGGTCCTGGTCGTGACGGCCCTGGCCGACGCGTTCCTCTTCCCCGGCAACCTGCCGCTTTCGCTGTTCTTCGGGGCCGCGCTCGGCGCGAGCTCGGGGGCGGTCGCGATCCCGGTCGCCAACCGGATGGGCCTGCTCCCTTCGCTCCGCGGGTTCGTGCACCTCGACGCCGCCATCGAGGACGCGCTCGCGATCGTGTTCGCCGGGATCCTCCTGCTGGTCCTCACGCCGAGCGGCACGTTCTCGAGCAGCGACCTGGCCCTCGCCCTCGTGCTCCCGATCCCGGTTGGGATCGCCGTCGGGGTGGTCGGCGGGGTCGTCTGGCTGCTGACCCTCGCCCGCTGGCAAGACCGCCCCTACGCGGCGCTCGCCACGCTCGGCTACGTCCTGCTGGTCTATGGGGTCACGAAGCTGCTGCTCGGCTCCGGGATCCTGGCGGCTCTCGTCACCGGCATCGTCATCGCCAACGCCGCCGGAGTGCGCCGGCTCGTCCGCTGGATCGGCGCGGAGGGCGTCCGACCCGCCGTGCGGGCGGTCCAGACCGAGGTCGCGTTCCTCTTCCGGGCCCTCTTCCTCCTGTTCCTCGGGGCCCTCGTCGTGCTCGCCAATCCGGGGCTCGTTCCATTGCTGGTCCTGGCCGCCCTCTCGGTCGGATTGCTGGGTCTGCGGTTCGGCGTCGCCCGCTTCCTCGCGGAGGCCCACCGGCTCGACCTCTCCTGGACTCCGACCCTCGGCGGCGTCGGGGGCCGAGGTCTCACCTCGGCGGTGGTGCTGATCCTGCCGATCTCGGTGATTCCCGGGGCGCAGGCGCTGTTCCTCCCCGGCGTGCTCCTCATCATCGGCACGGACCTGGCGATGACGGCGTGGATCTGGGTCGTCGCCCGAGGCCGTCTGGCGCCCCCGGCCCAGCCCCCCGCACCGGGGTCCGCGCTGGGTCGCGCCGAGCCGATCCTCGAGCGGCTCGCCCGGGAGGAGGAAGGGCCGGGGCGCGGTCCGGCGGTCCGGGACCTCCCGTCGGGGCCTCGGCCGGATCTACCGACCGCGCCGCCCGGGGGTCCCTGACGATCGGGGCTTCCTCGGCGGGAGCCGGTAGCCTACCTTTTATACCAGTCCTGACTTACTAATTCGGAAAGTTCGCGGTCCGGCGGGGTGTCCCCGATCGGTGGCGAACGGAGCAGCAAATCCATGACGAAGACCATCGGAATCGACCTCGGGACGAGCAACTCGGCCGCGGCCGTCCTCGAAGGGGGGCGTCCGGTCATCATTCCCAGCGCGGAAGGGACGACCGTCGGGGGCGGAAAGGCGTTCCCGTCGTACGTCGCGTTCACGAAGGACGGCCAGCTGATCGTCGGCGAGCCCGCCCGGCGGCAGGCGATCTCGAACCCGGAAGGGACCGTCACCGCGTTCAAGCGGAAGATGGGGACCGACTACCAGTACACCCTCCACGGGAAGTCGTACACCCCGCAACAGCTCTCCGCGTTCCTCCTGCAGAAGATCAAGCGCGACGCGGAGGCGTTCCTCGGCGACAAGGTCGAGAAGGCCGTCATCACCGTCCCGGCGTACTTCAACGACAATCAGCGCCAGGCGACGAAGGACGCGGGCGCGATCGCCGGCCTCGACGTCGTCCGGATCATCAACGAGCCGACCGCGGCGTCGCTCGCGTACGGGCTCGACAAGGCCGGCAAGAACCAGAAGATCCTCGTCTTCGACCTGGGCGGCGGGACGCTCGACGTCACCGTCATGGAGTTCGGCGACGGGGTTTTCGAAGTGCTCTCCACGAGCGGGGACACGCAGCTCGGCGGCACCGACATGGACAACGCGATCACGGAGTGGATCGCCGCGGAGTTCCAGAAGGAGTCCGGCGTCAACGTCCGCTCCGACAAGATGGCGATGCAGCGGGTGCGGGACGCCGCCGAGAAGGCGAAGATCGAGCTCTCCTCGACGGTCGAGACGCAGATCAACCTCCCGTTCCTCACGGCGACCTCGGACGGCCCGAAGCACCTCGCGCTCCAGATGAGCCGGGCGAAGCTGGAGGAGCTGATCCGCCCGATCGTCGACCGGTGCAAGGCCCCGGTCGACCAGTCGATCCGGGACGCGAAGCTCTCGAAGGAGCAGATCGGCCGAGTCGTCCTCGTCGGCGGCCCGACGCGGATGCCGATCGTCCAGAAGTTCCTCGAGCAGTCGATCGGGCGGCCGATCGAGCGGGGCGTCGACCCGATGGAGTGCGTCGCCATGGGCGCGGCGATCCAGGGCGGCGTTCTCGCCGGCGAGGTGAAGGACGTCCTGCTCCTCGACGTCACGCCGCTCTCCCTCGGGGTGGAGACGATGGGCGGGGTGTTCACCCACCTGATCGAGCGGAACACCACGATCCCGACCCGCAAGAGCCAGATCTTCACGACGGCGTCCGACAACCAGTCGACCGTCGAGATCAAGGTCTTCCAGGGCGAGCGGCCGATCGCCTCCGACAACGTCGCGCTCGGGAGCTTCCTGCTCACCGGCATCCCGCCGGCCCCGCGCGGCGTCCCGCAGGTCGAGGTGACGTTCGACATCGACGCGAACGGGATCCTCAACGTCTCGGCGAAGGACTTGGCGAGCGGCCGAAAGCAGGGGATCACGATCACCGCCTCGACCAAGCTCTCGAAGGACGAGGTCGCGAAGATGGTCCAGCAGGCCGAGGCGTTCGCGGAGAAGGACCGCGAGCGCGCGGAGCTGATCACCGCGAAGAACCAGGGCGAGTCGCTGGCCTACGAGGCGGAGCGGCTCCTGACGGAGCAGAAGGAGAAGCTCGACGCCGCGGAGGCGGAGACCCTCCAAGGGAAGGTCACGGCGCTCCGGGACGCGCTCGGGAAGAAGGAGGCGACGCTCGGGGAGGTCCGGACCAAGACGGACGACCTCACCCGATCGCTCCACGCGATCGCCCAGAAGCTGTACCAGTCCGGCGCGCCCCCGCCGGACGCCCCCGCGGGCCCCGAAGTGCCCGGCGAGGCCCCGCCCCCGACCGACGGGGGACCGTCCGGTCCGGTCGACGCCGACTACAAGGTCGTCGACGACTCGGGCGAGAAGGGCGCCCCGTAGGCCGGCGCCCGCCCGTCAGGTCGCGAGCGGCCGCG
>JASHVP010000021.1 GCA_030044475.1 Thermoplasmata archaeon
CGCGCGGAGGGCCGGGTCCCGTCCGAGCTCTTCCTTCCCCAGGCGTTCGACCACGTACGCCTCGCCGGTCTCCTTCCGCTCGAAGATCGACGCGAAGAATCCCCAGCGGAGCGCGGAGTCGGGCGCCTCCGGTTCCAACCAGTGGAGGACCACCTTCGCCCGGGGCTGGGCGAGTCCGACCACGACCGACCCGCTCCGGAAAGTCGCGGGCTCCCGGACCCGGGTGCAGGTGCCGAACCGCCCCTTCGCCGGCTCGAAGGTACCGCTGCGCAGGATCGGGAACCGCCCTTCGAACGGATGGTTGGGAAACTCCATTCCGGAACAGAGGTACCGCTCCACCTCGCCGGACCAGTCGGAGGTCGTCCGTTGCAGTTCCACGCCGTGTGCCTCGAGGACGCCGACCACGGGGCTCCACCCCGGCGGAATGATGTACCCCGCCGGCAGGGGGACGCTGACGGCGACCGTTTCCCCGCGGTCGACGGGGATGTCCGCGTCCCACGCCTCGGGTCGGTAGCGGATCGCGGGCCCTCCCGAGACCTCGCTGAGAAACCGGTCGAACCGGTATCCCCGGAACGGCGTCGCGCCCGGGGCGCCGGAGGCCGCCACCACGAGGGGGAACGAGGAACCACGGAGCGCCGCGGACCCAAGCCGGGCGGCCGCCGCGTCCGCGGCTCGGTTCAGTTCGACGAGCCGCTCGGCCTCCCGGTTCAGCACTTCCAGGAGGGCGACCAGCAGTTCGTAGTTGCCGGTCACCCGGGTACGATAGTCCTTGAGCATGTGGAGCTCGACCAGGAGACCGGGGCGATTCTCGAGGATCATCCGTCCCGTGGAGAATCGGGGCGGGTTCTCGAAGAAGGCGAGGCCCTGCGACGGGTCGAGGGCGTCCTTCAGGAACACCTGCCCCGGGAAGGCGAGGTGACCGGCCGCGTTCACCCGCCGGGTGACCTCCGGCGTCACGACCTCGCGGATCCACCGGGCGGTGTCGGGCACGACGTCGGGCGTCGCGTCGAGCTGGAACGTCACGTCGTACTGGAAGTCGGCCCCGTCCGTGACGTGGTCGTCGACGAAGAAGTCCGGCTGCCAGCGGCGGAACATCCGCAGGAAGGCGCGGGTCTCCGGCGCGTCCGCCTTCAGGTAGTCCCGGTTCAGGTTCAGGTTGGAGGCGTTCGCCCGCCATCCCATCGTCTCGGGCCCGTTCTGATTGATCCGGTGGTACGGGGAGCGCCGTTCGTGCCCGTCGATGTTGTAGACTGGGATGACGACCAGGACGACCCGGTCGAGGAGCCCCGCCCGCCGGGGCTCTCGGACGAGGTCCCGGAGGAGGGCGAGGCAGCAGTCCTTCCCGTCCATCTCGCCCGCGTGGATGGCGTTCTGGACGAGGAGGACGACCCGACCGGAGCCGTGGATCGCGCCCGGGTCGAACGCTCCATCACGCGAGGCGACGACGACCTTGAGGTCCCGGCCCTCTCCGGTCGTCCCGAAGCTTTCGAGACGGAGCGTCTGCGGATAGGCTCGCACGAGGCGCTCGAGGTAGGCCACGGTCTCCGCATAGTCCGGGGTCGTGCGGTAGTCGGACCGCTCGGCGGGGGTCGCCCACTCGTCCATGTCGACTCCGTTCCCCCTCGTCCCTCAGGACGGTCCGCCCGAGCGCTCCGGTCGCGTCGGCCCCTCCGGGTCGCCCGGGCTCCGCCGCATCGGGCGTTGCCCGGCGTCGAGCTCGGGCGGCGGGCACTGGGGCCCCCGGCCCTCGAGGTCGAACCACCGGTCCTCGGGCGCGACGACGGCGGTCGCCTCGCCGCCCTCGTTCCGGACCGTGGTCTCGAGGACGAGGCGGACCCCGTGCCGGGAGACCGCGTGGGCCCGCAGGTCCACCGGGATCTCCTCGAGGTGACGCGGCTCGCGCTGGTGAACGCGCTCCTCGCGCCCGATCACCGGCCCAATCCGGTCCTCCGCGAACCGACCGCCGGGATCGCCGCGTCCGGCGAATCGGGTGAGGCGAGCGTCCGCGGCGCGGTCGAGGATCGACGTGTGGCCGCGGGGCTGGTTCGCGTCAAGGTCGCCCCAGCCCACGACGAACCGTACCGGGACGTCGATCGACTCGTCGGGCATCTCGGTTCCGCTCCCCGGGGAGAACTCGCCGAAGGAAAAGACGGCACGCCTCCGGTCGCCCGCTCCCCCTCCCGAAACCGCCTAAGCCCACCGACCCTCCGGGCGTCGTGCCGTCGCGTCGAGGCGTCGCCCCGGAACGACGCCTCCTCCCCGCGGGTCGCTCCGCCCGCCCGGTTCCCCCCCGCCGTCGCGGCCCGACGGAGTGCGAGATGGACCCGGATCTCCGCAACTTGGCGCCGCAGCGCTTCGTCAAGGTTCGATTCTCCCGGTGCCCCATCCGCCTCTCGCTCGGCGTCCTGGGCCAGAAGTGGACCCTGCTCCTCCTGCGGGATATCGGGGTCTATCGGATCGATCGGTTCAATCGGCTGCTCGAGTCGCTCGAGGGAATCTCGCCGAAGGTGCTCAGCACGCGGCTGCGTCAGCTGGAAGCCGGCGGTCTCCTCCGCCGCGTGGAGACCCGCCGGGCTCCGAAGCTGGTCCGCTGGGACCTGACCGCGCGAAGTCGGGACCTGGTCCCGGTCATGATGATGATGGGCGCGTACCACTCGAAGTGGGACCCCGATGTGATCCACCCGGGCCGGACCCGGATGCGGCTCAGCGAACTGTACGATCGCGAGGCGATGAACCTACTCCGTCGGATGCTCTGAGCGAGAACGCCGCGCGCGGGAGCGGATTCTCCGAGATAAACCCGTAAGGGAGCGGGCGGAAAGTGACTCCGGACGGGGTCGGTTCGACCACGCTTTAACGCGACCCGACTCCTCGTCGGCCATGCCGATGATCGACGTCTACGCGCGTGCCGACCTGTTCCCGGTGGGCGCCGACCGCCAACTCGGAATCGAGCTGACCGCGGCGGTGCTCCGGGCGGAAGGCGTCGCGAAGCCGGGACCGTTCCATCTCGACAATACGGCCGCATACATCCATCGGATGGACCCGAAGGGCGTGCACACGGCGGCCACCGAACAGGCCCGCACCGTACGGGTGCAGGTGCTCACCCCTCCCGGAGCGCTGAACCGGGACGCGCAGCGCCAGCTCGTGCGGGAAATCACCGAGATCGTGACGAAGGTCGCGGGAGACCCGTCGCAGGCGCAACGAACGTGGGTCCTCCTGACCGAGGCGGCCGAAGGGGGTTGGGGACTGGCCGGGACGGCGTTCGGGAAGGACGAGTTCGCGGCGCTCGCTGCGCGTGCGGCGGCGGCCCGCAAGACTCCGCCGTAGAGCTTTCGGGCGAGGCCGGCGCGCCTACATACCGCCCCGCGCTGGGGTCCTCCGGAGGGGCTCGACCTGCACGAGTACACCGTCGGTCTCGCGGACGGACGCGTCCTTCGAGTGCGCGAAGAGGCCGACCCGGCGGGGCATCCCGTCTTCGCCCTCCACGGGACCCCGGGTTCCCGGCTGCTCTACCCGAAGCACGTCGAGGACGCCCGGTCGAAGGGGATCCGGTTGATCGGATACGACCGCCCGGGCTACGGGGGATCGACGACCCAACGCGGGCGCAATCACGCCAACGTGGCGGCCGACGTCACCGCCATCGCCGACTTTCTGGGGATCGACCGATTCGCCGTCTGGGGACACTCGGGCGGCGGCGCGCCGGCCCTTGCGTGCGCCGCCCTCCTGCCCGACCGGCTCGTCGGGGCCGTCAGCATCGCCGGTGTCGCCCCGTACCAGGCGCCGGGACTGGACTTCCTCAGCGGGATGGGCGAGCTGAACGTCGAGGACTTTCAACTGATGCTCAAGGACCCGGCCGCCTGGGAGGCGAAGAACGAGCAGGACTCCGCCGCGACGGCGCGGGCGACCGTCGAGGAGCTCCTCCAAGTCCTCCGAACCCTGCTGTCCGAAACGGACCGCGCCGCCCTTTCCCGCGACCTGGCGGAGTT
>JASHVP010000022.1 GCA_030044475.1 Thermoplasmata archaeon
GTGACGGTCTTCCCTTCGCCGTGCCGCGTCGGGGTCATCCCGGTGACGAGCACGAGCCGGCCCCGGGGCCCGCGGTCCGCGCGGGCGCGCACCGCGGCCACCGCCACCTTGCCCGCCGCGGCGCCGGCGGGCCGGAGCTCCTCGGGGGAGAGGCCCAGGGCGGCGCCGAGCTCCGTCACGCTCTTCATCGGGCCGACGAGGTCCGGGGGCCCCTTCAAGGTTCGCGAAATCGCGCCCGACGGCGAACCCAAATACTCCGGGGCTCGCTCTCCGACCCGTGGGAGACCTCGCCCCACTCGACCGCGACCCCGCGGCCGCGCGCCGGCTGGCGCGCGAGGCGGTCCTCGCCCGCGCGCTGCCCACCGAGGATCCGCAGGAGCTGTTCCGCAACCTCGACGAGGCGCTCGCGAGCGACCCGCCGCCCGGCCGGCTCTGGTGGGCCGACGGTCGCGGGATCGGCGTGGCGGTCTGGCAACCCGCGGGCACGCTCGGGCTCGGGGTCGGCCTCCTCTACCTCGAGGCCGGTCGCCGGAGCCCCGCCGCGTACCGGGCCGCGATCGTCCGCCTCCGGGACGCCGTCGGCCCGATCGTGTTTCTTCCCGGCGGTCTGGCCGGTCTCTCGGCCGACGAAGAGTCCGCGGTGATGACCGGACTGGGGTTTGCCCCGTTCGGCCGGATGGAGATGCGATTTCCGGCGGACCTCGAAGTCGCCCCGGACGACGAACGGATCGTCGCCTCGGTCCGGGCGGTTCGGCTCGCGGACGAGTCGGCGTTGGCCCGGCTGCACGGGGCGGCCTACGACGGGCAGTTCGACCGGTTCCTGTTCCTCACCGACCCCGACCCGGTGCGCGACGCGGTGACCCAGATCCGGGACATCCTCGGAGGGACGTACGGCCCGTTCCTCCCGGGAGGTTCGACGATCGTGGAGGACGGGGGCCGTGCGGTCGCGGCCTGCCTCGCCGTCCAGCGCCCGTCGACCGTCCTGATCGCGGACGTCATGGTCGATCCGGCCTACCAGGGTCGCCGCCTGGGCCGCTCGGTCCTGCTTGGGTCGGTGCGAGCGATCCGGGCGTCGGGCGAGCGGTCCCCGGTGCTCAACGTGACGCTGGGGAACGCGCCCGCGGTCCGTCTCTACGAGTCGGTCGGGTTCCGTCGGTCCCTCGGCCCGAGCTCCGAATGGTACAACACGGCGATCGTCCCGGTCGCGCCCGGGGACGGCTACGCCTCGACCGCGGTCGGCCCGGCCTCCTCGGGGTCGCGCCCGGGCGCGTAGCCGAGCCGACGGAGCGCGCCGAAGGCGACGAACATCCCCGCCCCGAGGACCGCGATCGCCGCGCCGGCGAGGAGGTACGTCCCTTGGACGCCGACCGCGAGGGTGAGGAGGCCGCCGGCGTACTGGCCGGCCGGCACGAGGGAGTAGCTCCCGACCTCGTCCGCCGAGAAGACCCGGCCCATCATCTCGTCCGGGACCGTCGCCTGCACGGTCGAGAGGAAGACCGTGGTGATCATCCCGGGCATCATCCCGTAGACGAAGACGATCGGCAGGGCGAGCCAGACGGTCCGCACGGCGCCGAGGCCGAGCAACGAGAGCCCCATCCCGACGGTCAGGAGGATCATGATCCGCCCGGCGTGGGGCTCGAACCGCAGGCGCCCGATCAGGACGAAGCCGGTCGCGCCCCCGATCGTCGCGACCGCGGTCACCGCGCCGTACCAGATCCCCTGGGAGAGGCCGAGCCATGTGGCGACGTAGAGGGCCAGCTCGACGAGCGCGACCGCCGAGAGGAAATTGACGAGGAGCGCCGCCACCGTCATCTCGAGGAGTTCGACCCGTCGTGCGAGGTAGGCGAACCCCGCCCGGGCCTCGGCCGCGACGGAGCGCGGCGCCGACCGCCGGGAGACCGACAGATCGACGTCGAGGCGCAGCAGGGCGACCTGGGTCGCGACCAGGAGGACCAACGGGACCGCGACCGCGTCCACGGGGCGCGCGACGGTGAGCAGCACCCCGACGGCGACGGTTCCGGCCGCGGCCGCGACCGCGGCGCAGGCGTAGATGAGCCCGTTTGCCCGCCCGAGGTCCGCCGTCGGGACGACCTTCGGCACCGAGCTGTTGAACGCCGGCCGGAACAGGGTGGAGGTCACCGTGACGGTCGCCCAGATCGGGAACACGAAGACGACCCAGAGCGGGAGGTAGAATCCGGCCGGCCCGGGCAGCGCCACGCGGACGCTCGGCGAAAACACGAGGTCGGCGGCCAGGAGCGCGACCGCGCCGAGGCTGACGAAGTTCACGGCCCGCATCATCCGTCCCCGGTGGGATCGGTCCGCGAGAGCGCCGGCGACGAGCGCCGTCCCCAGGGTCGGAAGGGCCGAGGAGAGCCCGAGGAAGGCGAGCGCCAGCGCGCCGTAGGTCGCCCGGTGGGCGGCGGGATACGCGAACGTCACCTCGAAGAGGAGGACGACCAAGATCGTGGCGGGAGCCGCGAACTGCAGGGCGCCCGCGACGAGCAGGGCCGGGAACGATCGGCGACCGGACAGCGGTCCGTAGCGGCTCAGGGCACCGCCCTCCCGCGCCGCGAGCCGCCGCCGCCGCGATAAGCCTATCGTGGAGGGGCCGCGCGTCCCGCGCGGTGCTTAAGCCCGCTCCGACCTCCGTGGGCGGGACGCCCCGTGCGACTGCTCCACCGCGACGCCACGACCGGCCTCGTGCGGCTCCGTCTGGAGACCCCGAGCGACCTCTGGAGGATCGCCCGCTTCGTCCACCCGGGCGAGCGGGTCGGCGCCTCGACGACCCGGCGCGACCCGGAGGCGCCGGCCGAGGTGGCGGGAGCGGAGCGCAGCCGCCGTCGCGTGTTCCTGACCGTGCGGGCCGAGCAGGTGGAGTTCCACGGGTTCTCGAAGCACGTGCGGATCACCGGTCCGATCGTCGAGGGCCCGTTCGACATCGGTCGCCACCATACCCTCGACCTCACCGAGGGGGACGAGGTCGCCGTCCTGAAGCCGAGCGTCTCCGCCGGCGACCGGACGATCCTCGAGGAGGGCCTCGAGGGGAAGGGCGACCCCACCGTCCTCATCGTCGCGGTCGATTGGGGCGACTCGGCGATCGTCCGGCTTCGCGGCCGCTCCCTCGAGCCCGTGGTCGACCTGCGTCGGACCATCGCCGGAAAACGCTTCGAGGGGGGCCAGGGCGACAAGGACCGCGCGGCGTACGTCGAGGAGCTCGTCGGTCTCCTCCGCCGCGAAGGGGCGGGGGCGACGGCGGTCGCGCTCGCCGGGCCGGGGTTCCTCAAGGAGGAGGTCGCCCGCCGCCTGGCGGAGGGGGACCCCCCGCTCGCCGCGAAGACGAAGGTCTTCCCCGCGGCCGAGGGCGGGAGGGCCGGCGTCGACGAGCTCCTCCGGTCCGGTCGCGCCACGGAGGTACTGCGCGGCAGCGTCGCCGCCGAGGAGGCGGCCCAGGTCGAGCGGCTCATCCGTTCCGTGGCGAGCGGCACGCGGGCGGCCGTCGGGCCGGTGGAGGTCGCCGAAGCGCTCGAGGCGGGCGCCATCGAGACGCTCCTCGTGGCGGAGACCCTCCTCGCGGACCCGGCCACGGAGGCGATGCTGGACCGGGCCCGCCAGGCGCGGGTCCGCCTGTTCGTCGTGCGCGACGAGACCGACGCGGGGAAGCGGCTGACGGCCCTCGGAAAGACGGCGGCGATGCTGCGCTACGACTGGGTGCCGGCGGGCCGGCTCACGGGATCGCCTGGATCGACTCGCGCAGGTCCTCGAAGCGGCCCTTGAGCTGCTTCAAGGTATAGCGCAGCGCCTCGCGGGCGGAGAGCGAGCCGTCCGTCTCGAACTTCAGGAAGAACTTCTCGTCGTCGGGCTCGATGCGGATCGACCCGTGCTCGTCGCTCGCCTCGCACGCCCCGCAGTAGATGCATTTCGTCTCGTCGGTGCAGGTGAGCTTCCCGCCCGCGAACTCGAGGATGTTGACCGGGCACGAGGCGGCCGTCCGCTTGAGGCAGGCGTCCGAGCAGCCCTCCTTCCGCGCGATGCGGACGTGCGGCCGAGGGAACATCCCCACGCCGTGCGCGACCTGCCACTTCGCGTGGTCCCGTGCGCTCCCGACGATCGCGGTCGCGTAGGCGAGCAGCGCCTGGCGCGCCCCGAGGCGGACGATCGGGACGTCCGGCTCCAGGATCGCGAGTCCCGCGTCGCCGAGCGGGACGACGTCCTTCGCGTAGACGGTGCAGGGGCCCTTCTTGTCGACCGAGTACATCACCTGGCAGTTCGGGCAGCCGGCCCCGCCGCACGTGCACTCCGACTTCCGCCGGAACTGCGAGAGGTCGGTCGGGATCGGGAGGAGGCCGAGGCGCAGCGCGACCGCCTCGTCGAACATGCTGGTCGAGGAGTCGTAGTCCTTCCCCGTCGCCTCGTCGCGGATCGGGCCGAGGTGGAACTCGACGTCCTCGATCGCGAGCTTCGGGACGTCCGAGAGGAGCGTGCGGCGGATCGCGTTGACCTGGGAGGCCGTCGCGCCCTCCACTTCGAGCGAGACGCTGCGCGGCTTCAGGTCGCCGAGGACGACCGGCATCGCTACACCCGCCGCCCGCGGCGGCCGCCCTTCGGCTTCGTCCCGTCGTGGGGAACGGGCGTGACGTCCTCGATCCGGTGGATCTTCACCCCGGCCCGCGCGAGGGCGCGGATCGCGGCCTGCGCCCCCGGCCCCGGCGAGCGCGACCGGTTGCCCCCCGGTGCGCGGACCCGGACGTGCAGCGTGTCGTATCCCTTCTCCTTGATGGCGGTCGCGATCTGGTCGGCGGCCTTCATCGCGGCGTACGGGCTCGACTCGTCCCGCGCCGCCTTGACGACCATCCCGCCGGTCGCCTTCGCCAGCGTTTCGGCCCCCGTGACGTCGGTCACCGTGATGTGGATGTTGTTGTAGCTCGCGAAGATGTGCGCGATCCCGACCTTCGCCATCGCCTACGCCTCCCCCGGCGGCGGGGCCGCGTCCGGGGCAGCGGCGGGTCGGGCCTCGAGCCGCTCCCGGAGGGCCACCCGCACGGCGTGGTCGTCGCTCGCGAGCGGACTGGTCGGCGCGTACGCGATCCGGACCTCGTCGGCCGACGGCACGAGGAACCCCGGTCGCGTGACCCGGTGGTCGCCGATCGAGAAGTGGCCGTGCACGATCCACTGCCGCGCCCCGAACGCCGTGGGCGCGAGGCCACGTCGATAGACGATCCACTCGAACCGGCGCTGGAGGAGGTCCTCCGTCGTGAGCGCGAGCACGTCGTCGATCGTCGGGGATCCGACGGGGAGGATGCCGAGGCGCGTCAGGCGTCCGAGCAACTGGTCGGTCTCGCGACGAGCCTGGGCCTCTCCGGCCCGCAGCCGCGCCTGCAGCTCCCGCGCCTGGCGTCGGATGTTCCGGAGGACCGACTGGGCTTTCCAGAGCTCCCGCTTGTTCTTGAGGCCGTACTTCTCGAGGAGCTTGCGCTCCTCTTCCATCCGGGCCCCCTCCCACGGGTGCTTCGGCGTCTCGTACGTGCGGCGGAGGAACTTCGGGTCTCCCATCCG
>JASHVP010000023.1 GCA_030044475.1 Thermoplasmata archaeon
GACGCGCCCGGCGCCTCCTCGGGGGTACTTCGCGCCGGTCTTGATCTCGTCCAGGATCAACAGGCTCCCGAGCTCGTCGGCGAGCTCGCGCAGTCCCGGAAAGAAGCCTTCGGTCGGCAGGATGAATCCCATGTTCATCGGGATCGGCTCCGCGATGATCGCGGCCAGGTCGTCGCGGTGCTCGCGGGCGATCCGACGGGTCGCCTCCAGGTCGTTGAACGGGGCGACCAAGGTGCGCTCGGAGAGCTCGGGGAGGATGCCCGGAGACGCCGGCGCGGACGCCGGGTGGTCCGGAGGGCCCGCCACCTGGGCGCGGGGCTTCACCCCGACCAACAGGGTGTCGTGCGAGCCGTGGTACGACCCCTCGAACTTCAGGACATACCGCTTCTTCGTGTACGCCCGGGCGAACCGGATCGCGTGGTGCGTCGCCTCGAGACCGGTCGTGCTGAATCGAACCTTCGCCATCCCGTACCGACGGCAGATCCGCTCGGCGACCTCGGGCGTGCGCTCCCATTCGTAGCCGTAGATCGTCCCGTCGGCGAGCTGGTGGGAGAGCGCCTCCACGAGCTTCGGGTGGGCGTGCCCGCTCTGGAGCGAGCCGAATCCCATGTTGAAGTCGAGGTAGTCGTTCCCGTCCGCGTCCCAGAGGTGCACGCCCTCGGCCCGGTGGACGTAGAACGGGTACGGGTCGAGGAACCGGTAGTTCGAGTGCACTCCGAGGGGGCTCCACGTTCGGGCGCGCTCGAAGAGGGCCCGCGAGCGAGGGGTGCGCCGCTCGTACTCGGCGAACGGCGGCTCGAACCGCGGGTCCATCGCAACCTCCTCCTCCCGGACGCCCCGGGACGGCGGACGGACCCGGGCGCCCTACAAAACGCCGACCGGGGGAGACTTCGCCGGTCGCCCCGCGACCGTCAAGAGGGTTCGCGGCTCCGACCGGCATGGCCGCCGCCGAGCTCGAGAATTTCGTGGGCGGTCAGTGGTCTCGCCCGGCCTCCCTGGGCCTCCTCGATGTCCCGGACCCCGCCCGAGGGTCGGTCATCGCTCGGGTCCCGCGGTCCACGGGGGAAGAGGTCGACCGGGCGGTGGCGGCCGCACGCGCCGCGTTCCCGGGGTGGCGGGACGTCCCCGTGGCCGCGCGGGCCCGCCACGTCCTGGCCCTCCGGGAATTGCTCGAGTCCCACGCGGACGAGCTCGCCCGATCGGTCGTGCGGGAGAACGGGAAGACGCTCGACGAGGCCCGGGGCTCGGTCCGTCGAGGGATCGAGGCGACGGAGTTCGCGGCGTCCGCGCCGACGACGATGCAGGGCTCGTTCCTCGAGGACGTCGCGGCGGGGGTGGACACGACCCTGCTGCGGCAGCCGGTCGGCGTCGTCGTCGGGATCACCCCGTTCAACTTTCCGGTGATGATCCCGCTCTGGATGGCCCCGCTCGCCCTCGTCTGCGGAAACACGTTCGTTCTGAAGCCGTCGGAACGGGTCCCCTCGTCGGCGGGGCTCCTCACGCGCCTCGTCGAGCAGGCCGGGTTCCCGGCCGGGACGTTCAACCTCGTCCACGGGGACGCGCCGACCGTCGACGCCCTCCTCGTCCACCCGGGGGTCGACGCGATCTCCTTCGTCGGCTCGGCCCCGACCGCCCGGCACGTGTACACGACGGCCGCCGCCCACGGGAAGCGGGTCCAGGCCCTGGCGGGGGCGAAGAACTTCCTGATCGTGATGCCCGATGCCGACCTCGCCCGATCGGTCCCGGCGATCCTCTCCAGCGCCTTCGGCCAATCGGGGGAGCGGTGCCTGGCGGGCAGCGTCGTCCTCGCCGTCGAGCCGGGGGGCGACCGACTGGTCCGCGCGCTCGCGGACGGAGTCCGCCAGCTGACCGTCGGCCCGGGGGACCGTTCCGGGACGCGGGTCGGCCCGGTGATCCGCCCCGAGCACCGCGACCGGATCCTCCGGTGGATCGCCGACGGGGAGCGGGCCGGGGCTCGCATCGAAGCGCGAGGGACCCTCCCCGACGGCTCGGAGGGGTTCTACGTCGCCCCGGTCCTCTTCGACCGAGTGACCCCCGAGATGGCGATCGCCCAGGAGGAGATCTTCGGACCGGTCCTCGCGGTGATCCGGGCCCCGTCGCTCGAGGCGGCGATCGCGGTCGCGAACCGCTCCCGCTTCGGGAACGCGGCCGCCATCTTCACGCGCGACGGGGGCGCCGCCCGGGAGTTCACCCGCCGGATCGAGGCGGGGATGCTGGGGATCAATCTCGGCGTCCCCGCCCCGGCCGCCTACTTCCCGTTCGCCGGCTGGAAGGGGTCGTTCTACGGCGACCTGCACGTGACCGGGCAGGACGGGATCGACTTCTACACCCGCAAGAAGGTCGTGACCAGCCGCTGGACCCCGCCGCCCTAGGGGGGCGACTCCGCCTTCGCGTCCGCGAGCTTCAGCGCGGCATCGAGGGCGTCGAGCCCCCGGTCCAGCTCCTCGCGCGTCACGATCAGCGGGGGGGCGACGATGAGGTGCGACACCCAGCCGACGCAGAACACCCCGGCCCGCATCATCGCCCCGGTCACCAGGTCGACGACGAGCGGACGCCCGGCGAGCTTGTCGTCCTCCGTGTTGAACGGCGCCCGAGTCGTCCGGTTCTTCACGAGCTCGACGGCGGCGAAGAGGCCGAGCCCGCGGACCTCCCCGACGGACGGATGGCGGGCGGCGATCTCCCGAAGGCGGGCGAGCAGGTACTCGCCGTCCGTTCGGGACTTCTCGAGGAGTCCCAGGCGACGGTACTCCCCGATGGCGGCGGCCGCCGGCGCCAGCGTCAGGGGGTGGGCCTCGTACGTGTGGCCGTGGGGGAAGTAGGTCTCCCGGAAGGCGTCGTGCACCGTGGCGGTGGTGGCGGTCAGCCCGAGCGGGACCTGGGCGCCGGTGATCCCCTTCGCGGTCGTCAGGAGGTCGGGATGGACCCCCCAGTGGTCGACCGCGAACCACTCGCCGACGCGGCCCCACGCGCTCATCACCTCGTCCGCGATCAGCAGCACGTCGTGCGCCTGGGTGATCGCCCGGATCCGGGGCAGGTACTCGGGGACCGGTACGATCACCCCGTTCGTCCCGACGACCGGCTCGACGATCATCGCCGCGACGTCGCCCTCGCGCTCGAGCTGGTAGTCGACGTACTCGGCGCAGGCGACGCCGCACGACGGGTACGTGAGACCGAACGGGCACCGGTAGCAGTAGCAATCCGGGGCGAAGACCGTCCCCGGGACCCGGTCGAGGGTCTCGACCGGGCGCCGGCGGAAGTCCCCGGTCACCGAGATCGAGGCCGCGGTCGAGCCGTGGTACGATCGGTACCGGGACAGGACCTTCGAGCGGTGGGTGACCGCCCGGGCGATCTTGAGCGCTGCCTCGTTCGCCTCCGTCCCCGACGTGCTGAAGAACAGTCGGTTCAATCCGGCCGGCAGGACGTCGAGCAGCGCGGCGCTCGCCCGGGCCCGCGCCTCCGTGGCGAAGCTCGGCGCCGCGTAGGCGACGGAGGTGGCCTGGTCCGCGATCGCCGCCGCGACGGCGGCGTTCGAGTGCCCCAGGTTGGTCGCCATCAGCTGGGAGGAGAAGTCGAGGTACTCCCGTCCCTGGGCGTCCCAGAAGCAGGAGCCCTCGGCCCGGGCGACGACGAGCGGGTCCCATCCACCCTGGCGGCGCCAGGTGACGTAGTTCGTCTCCCGGACGATCCGCTTCGCCTCCTCGCCGTCCATCGGCCGGCCCCGCCGGGGCGCTCGAGGGACGGGGGCCTTAAGACGACCCGGGCCGGCGGTCGGGAAGGTGGAACAGTCGACGCGCGTTCCCGCCGAGGATCTTCGCCCGGTCCTCGGCCGGCAGGTCGAGCGACTCGATCAGGTCGACCGCGACCCTCAGTTCCTCCAGGGGCCAGTCGGATCCGTAGAGGAACCGGTCCGAACGGCCGACGGTGACGACCGCCTGCTCGACGACGCGTCGGGCCTGGGCGACCATCCGGTCGAAGAGCGGCGCCGACGGGTGGGCGAGGAGCCCCGAGGTGTCCGCGTAGACGTTCTCGTTCTTGTAGACGAGTTCCGCCGCCTCGTGGACCCACGGGTTCCCGAGGTGGCAGAGGACGAACGTGACGTCCCGGTACCGGACGGCGACCTCGTCGAGCTCGATCGGCCGGGCGTACTTCACGAGCCCGCCCGGCGTGAGCGTGTCACCCTGGTGGACGAGGACGGGCACGTTCCGCCGGTGCGCGAACTCCAGGATCGGCTCGACCCGCGGGTCGTGCGGGTAGAACGACTGGTAGCCGGGGTACAGCTTGACCCCCTTCAGGGTCGGGTCGCGTTCCCAGAGCGCGAGCGCCCGGCGGACTTCCTCCGGTCCGCGCGTGGGGTCGACCGTGCTGACCGGGAGCAGGCGCCCGTTCGCCGACGCGCTCGAGCGGCGCGCTTCGGCCAGGCCCTCGGCGACGGACGGCGCCTCGTGGAGCTGGAGGATCACCCCGTACTCGATGGCATTCCGGTCCATCTCGGCCAGCAGGCCTCGGACCGTGTAGTCGAGGTCCGGACGGTACCCGGTCCGAGGGAGGTCGTTCCACCAGCGGCTCAGGTGGAGGTGCGTGTCGACGCGGGTCGGGCGTCGGGGGCGACGGGGCATCGACGAGGGGGAGCCGCCGAACGGGTTAACGCTGGTCCGGGACGGTCCCGGTCGGGGCCGGACCCCAGTCGGCCGGATTCTTCGGTACCGGCCGGCTCGACGGTCCGAACGTGAACATCCTCAGCTCCCGCTTCCCGCCCCCGCTGCGGACCTCCTCGAGCTTGAGGTCCCGCCGGACGGCCTCCCGCTTCAGCCTCTCGAACCCGTCGGCCGTGATCGGGCACGGCGGCACCCGGGTATCCATCCTCCACTGGAGGACGACGGCGTCCGCGCTCCCGACCCACTGGGGCCGCTCGTGCACCTCGAGGTCGAGCGCCGGGTCGCTCCACTCCGCGCTGCGGATCTCCCCGTTGTGGAGGACCAGCTCCAGGCCGTCGGGAAAGAGGAGCATCTGCTCGGGCCACAGTGCCTTCCCCCGACGGTAGTAGAAGTGCTGGACCGCCCCCAGGGCCATCAGGAGGAGGCCGAACGCCAGGATCACGAAGGCGGCGATCGACCGGTGCGCCAGGACGAGGGCGGTGCCCGAGCCGAGGGCGACCGCTCCGAACCCCAGCAGGACGTACCGCCCCCATTCCACGGTGCGCTCCATGCGACGGCGCCAGTCGTCGACCTCGATTCCGGTGCGGAGGATCGAGACGCCGGGGTCGCCGCCCGGAGGCGCGGGAGGGGTCGGGTCGGCCGTCGCCATCCGCTCCTCGGGCCATCGAGGGGCGAGGGGGCTTAATGCTCACTTACGAAGATTCCGTACTTCCGGGGTCCGAGGGGGCCGGCCGTCCGGGGCGCCCCGGCCGACCCCGGCCGCCCGACGGGGACCTCCGGAGTTTCCGTGGGCAAGCATGAACCTCCGGTGCGTCCGTCCGGACGACGCCGAGACCCATGAGCGTGCCGCTCTCGAGCCCCTACTTCCTCGCCGGCGCGATCTTGTTCGCGTTCGCGGGGGTCATCGCGTACTTCTGGATGTCGTCGTTCCTGGCGGGGGCCGGCTACCAGGGAGCCCCCCGGGCCTCGGTCGACGCGATGTTCCGACTCTCCCGCCTGGCGGCCGACGACTATCTGTTCGAGCTCGGCGCCGGCCTCGGGGCCGTGACGTTCGCCGCGGCCCGGGAGCGGGGAGCCCGCGTGCTCGCGGTCGAGATCGAGCCGTTCCGTGCCCTCCTCCTCCGCCTCCGGAGGGCGCTCGGTCCGGCCGCGGAGCGGATCGAGATCCGCCGGCAGAATCTCTTCGCGCTCGACCTCCGGGAGGCGACCGTCGTCTCGGCGTTCCTCTGGCCGGGCGCGATGGCCCGCCTCCGCCCGAAGTTCGAGGCCGAACTCCGCCCGGGGGTCCGGATCGTCAGCCGGTGCCATCGGATCCCGGGGTGGACTCCGGCCGCCCACGACGCGGAGGCGGACGTGCTGCTCTATCTCTGGCCGGAGTCCGCTCGCGCCGCCGACGGGACGGTCGCCCCGGTCCATCCCGTACCGGTGGCCGTGGGTTCCTCCCACCGGATCCCGCCTCGGTCGGAGAGCCCGGCCTGACGGGCCTCCCCGGGGCGCCCCCAACGCACATATGGACCGACGGGAATCGTCGGCCCGGCGTCGCATGACCCGCGCGCAGGAGTGGCTCAGCTTCCCGGACGCCCCCCGGATTGTCGCGCCGCCCCCGGGCCCGAAGTCCCGCGCGCTGCTCGACGCGCAGGGTCGGCTCGAGACCGACGCGGTCGGGTACCCGCACTACTTCCCGGTGGCGCCGAAAGTCGCCCAGGGCGCCACGATCGAGGACCTCGACGGGAACCGCTTCATCGACTGGGTCTCCGGGATCTCGGTCCTCAACCTCGGGCACCGTCATCCCCGGCTCGTCGCGGCCCTGGAGGAGCAGTCGCGGGCGATCTGGCACGCGCTCGAACTCCCGACCGAGGCGCGGATCCGCTTCCTCGAGGAACTCCAGGAGGCGCTCCCCGGGAACCTTCGTCACCGGTCCCGCATCTTCTTCACCGTCACCGGGGGCGACGCGGTGGAGACGGCGGTCAACCTCGCCGACCACTTCCAGGGACGCCGCGGGACGGTCGCGTTCTCCGGCGCCTACCACGGGGTGCACGGCGGCGTCGTCAGCCTCACCGGCGCGCGTCGGTACCACGTCACGAGCTCGTTCGGCGGGGGGACGGTCGTCCGCGTGCCGTACCCGGACCCGTACCGCCCCGTGCTCGGCGCCGACGACGGGGCGGCCGGCACGATCTCCTACCTGGAGCACCTGGTCACCGACCCGGCCTCGGGCGTCGACTCGATCTCCTCGGTCGTCGTCGAGCCGATCCTCGGGGAGGGCGGCTACGTCGTGCCGCCCGACGACTTCCTCCCGTCGCTCCGGGAGTTCTGCGACCGGCACGGCCTCCTGCTCATCGCCGACGAGATCCAGACCGGACTCGGCCGCACGGGCCGGATGTGGGCCGTCGAGCACGCCGGCGTTACCCCCGACCTCGTCTGCATCGCCAAGACGATCGGGGGCGGGATCCCGCTCTCCGTCGTCGCCTATCGGGCCGACCTCGCGAAGGAGCCCGTGCCCCGGGGGTTCCACCTCGGGACGTACCGGGCGAACCCGCTCGCCCTCGCGGTCGGAACGGAGACGCTGCGGGTCCTCAAGGACGGGGACCTGATCCCCCGGACCCGGGTCCGCGGGGAGCGTCTGGTCGACCAGTTCCGCGGCTTCGCCGAACGTCATCCCTCGCTCGGGGACGTCCGGGGCCGGGGGTTCATGATCGGGGTCGAGTTCGTCCGCGACCGGAGCAGCCGGACCCCGGACGGGGACCGGGCGAAGGCGATGCGCTCGGCGCTCGTCGCCCGTGGGGTCCTGATGCACACCGCCGGAGCGTGGGACCAGGTGCTCCGGTTCATGGCGCCGCTCGTGATCGAGGACGAACTGCTCGAGCGCGGGATGGCGGCGTTCGAGGACGCCCTCGAGAGCCTCGATACCCCGCCCGAACGGACCGCGGCGTCGGCGCGCGTGCACCCCCCGAGCGGTCCGCAGCTCTCGCCCCGCCCGGAACACGCCGCGCCGACGCCGACCCTCCCGGGGATCCCGGGACGGACGCTCGAGGACCCGCCGACGGGCGGACGCCCTACGGCGTCGCGTAGTTCACGCTGATCAGCTTGACCTCGGTCATCTCCTGCATCGCCCAGCGCAGCCCCTCGCGGCCGAGGCCGCTGTCGCGCACGCCCCCGAACGGGAGGGCGTCCCATCGCAGGTTCGTCGGGTCGTTCAGATGGACCCCGCCGGCCCGGATCCGCCGGGCGAGCGTGAACCCCCGGGCGAGGTCCCGCGTGTAGACCGCGGCCTGGAGCCCGTACGGGGTGCCGTTCGCGATCCGGACCGCGTCGTCGACGTCGTGGAACCGGACGACCGGGGCGACCGGCCCGAACGGTTCCTCCCGCACGACGCGGGCCGCCTCGGGGACCTGGTCGAGGACCGTCGGCGCGTAGAAGCTCCCTTTCCCGAGGGCCTCCGGCCGCCGTCCGCCGGTCAGCACCTTCGCCGATCGGGACCGCGCCTCCTCGACCATCGCGTCGACCCGGTCCACCGCCGTGGCATCGATGAGCGGCCCGACCTCCGTCGCCTCGTCGAGCGCCCTCCCGACCCGGAGCGCGGCCGCCTTCTCCGCGAACGCCGTCGCGAACCGCTCCGCGACCGACTCCTGCACGAGGATCCGCTTCGAAGCGGTGCAGACCTGGCCGGAGTAGGCGAACGCCCCCCGGATCGCCGCGGGGACGACGAGGTCGAGCGGAGCGTCCTCGAGGACGACGAACGGGTCCATCCCGCCCATCTCGAGGATCACCCGCTTCGCCGCCCGCCCCGCGCGTTCGGCGATCCCCTTGCCGACCGCCGTCGAGCCGGTGAACGTGATGAGCCGCGTCCGCGGGTGCTCGACGAGCGCGTTCCCGACCGCGCCGCCCGGCCCGACGACCACGTTGAGCACGCCGGGCGGCAGTCCGGCGTCGGCGAGGTGCTTCGCGAGCCGGAGGGTCGTGAACGGGGCGGCGCTCGTCGGTTTCGCGACGACCGGGTTGCCCGCGGCGAGCGCCGGGGCGATCTTGTGCGCGATCAGGTTCAGCGGGAAGTTGAACGGCCCGATCGCGACGACGACCCCGATCGGGTCGCGCACGCTGAAGAGGAACCGGTGCTCGTTCCCCGCCGGTCGTTCGTACGCGTCGGCCGGGTAGCTCTCGCCGCCCAGGTGGCGGATCTCCTCCGCGGCCAGCTCGAAGACCCCGACGGCCCGGTCCGCCTCGACCCGGGCGTCGGCGATCGGTTTCCCCACCTCCGAGGCGATGAGCGCGGCCATCGTCGTCCGGTCCTCCCGCAGTCGCTCGGCCGCGGCGCGCAGGAGCCGGGCCCGGACGTGGCCCGGGGTCGCGCCCCACTTCTCCTCCATCGCCGCGGCCGCCTCGACCGCCGCCCGAGCCTCCTCGGCCGAGGCGACCGGGGCCTCGCCGAGCGGCTCGCCGGTCGACGGGTCGATGACGGGGACGTAGAGCCCGCTCTCGGGCGGCCGCCAGGTGCCGCCGATGAGCAGCGCCCCGCGCCCGCCCGCTGGGATCCCGTCGATCACGGACCCCTCACGCCGGGTCGCCGTACGTCGTGTAGTGCCAGCCCTTGCGGGCCTGGCCGGTCAGGTCGACGTAGATGTTCTTCACGACCGTATAGTCGGTGAGCGAGTCGGTCCCGAGGTCCTTGCCGAAGCCGGACTGCTTGAACCCACCGTGCGGGGTCTCCGAGCCCAAGGGCAAGTGGTCGTTCACCCAGACGTCGCCGAACCGGAGCGCGTGGGCCGCCTTGAGCGCGGTCCGGACGTCATTCGTCCAGACGCTGCCCGCGAGGCCGTAGTCGACGCCGTTCGCGATGTCGATCGCCTCGTCGAACGTCGCGAAGCTGAGGACGTCGAGCACCGGGCCGAAGATCTCCTTCTGCGCGATCGCCATGTCCGGCGCGACCCCGTCGAAGACCGTCGGGACGACGAACGATCCATCCGAGAACTTCGGGGCGGCGTCGGTCCCTCCGAGGACGAGCTTCGCCCCCTCGCTCTTCCCCCGGTCGACGAACCCGAGGACGGCCCTCTGCTGCACCGGGCTCACGAGCGGCCCGAGGTCGGTCGAGCGGGAAAGCGGGTCGCCGACGCGGATCGTCCGGGCGCGCTCGAGCAGCCGCTCGACGAACTTCGCCCGGATCGACTCGTGCACGATCAGCCGCGTCGCGGCCGTGCAGTCCTGGCCGCCGTTGACGAAGCCCCCCACGATCGCGCCCTCGACCGCGGCCGCGAGGTCCGCGTCGGGGAAGACGACAAACGGTGCCTTCCCGCCGAGCTCGAGCTGGACGCGCTTCACCGTCCCGCTCGCGGCCTCCATGATGCGGCGTCCGGTCGCGGTGTCCCCGGTCAGCGAGACCAGGTCGACCCGCGGGTGGCGGGAGAGCTCGTCCCCGACCTCTGCCCCCGGGCCGGTGACGATGTTGAGCGCTCCGGCCGGGAGCCCGGCGTCGACGAACGCCCGACCGAGCTCGAGGCTGGTGAGCGGCGTGTAGCTCGCGGGCTTCAAGACGACCGTGTTCCCGACGACGAGCGCCGGGGCGATCTTCCAGACCGCCATCATGATCGGGTAGTTCCAAGGGGTGATCGACGCGACGACGCCGACCGGCTCGCGACGGAAGATCGTCGTGCCGTCGCCGGTGAACTCCCCCGGCGCCTTCGCGTCGAGCGTCCGGGCCGCGCCGGCGTAGAAGACGAGATTGTCGACGCTGAACGGCAGGTCCGCGTCCGCGGCCTGCTTGATCGTCTTCCCTTGGTTGCGGCTCTCCAGCTGGGCGATCTCGGGGAGCCGCTGCTGGAGGAGCTGGGCCGCCTTCAGGAACACCTCGGCGCGGGCGCGCGGCGGCAAGCGCGGCCATGGCCCTCGGTCGAACGCCGTCCGGGCGGCGTCGACCGCGGTCCGGACATCCTCGCGGGTCCCCTTCGGCACGGTCCCGAGGACCGCGCGGTCGAACGGGCTGACGACGGGCGTCGTCTCCGCGCTCGACGCGGCCACCCACTCCCCGTCGATGAGCATCGTGTGGTCCATCGGCCACCCGGCGCGCCGAGCCCGTCCTCCCGTAAGACGGTGCCGCGCGCGCCCGCTCTCGAGGGCGCACGGTGAAGCATATCAAGGAGGAGCCCCTACGCGGCCCGGTCGCCTCCCCGGACCTTCATGGACCCGAAGTGGCGGAACGTCATCGTCATCGCGATCATCTTGCTGGTCATCGGCGCGGCGATCGCGCTCCACGCGTCGGTCACCGGTTGCCTCCGCCAGAACAATCCCGAGGTCATCGACCAGGCGGAGATCCCCGACTCGCTCGACCCGGCCGTCACGTTCACCACCCCCGGCTGGGCCGCGGTCCAGCAGGTCTACCAGGGGCTCGTCAACTACCTGGGGAACAACTCGACGGTGTTCGGCGGCGTCCTCGCCTACAACTGGACCGAGTCGCCGGACGGAATGACGTTCCTGTTCAACCTGCGCTCGGGGATCGAGTTCTCGAACGGGGCCCCGTACAACGCCTACGTCCAGTGGTATAGCCTCTATCGGGCGCTCCTGATGGCCCAGGGTCCCCAGTTCATCCTCGAGGAGAACTTCTTCTCGACGAACTTCAACGCCTCGAACCCGCTCTCGTACTACTCCGAGCTCAACAACACGACCGCCGCGAACACCACCCTCCTGAACGACCTGAACAGCTGGAACTTCTTCGACCCGACGCAGCAGGAGATCGACCTGATGGAGATGCCGAACCAGTCGTTCCAGGTGATCAACGCCTCGGCGATCGCCCTGAACCTCGGCTACGGCTACTTCGGCGACGTCCCGTACGCGTACCTGCTGGCCTCGATCGCCGCGCCGACGTCGTACGCGGTCGACCCGGCCGTGGTCGATGCGAACGGCGGCGTCGCCAACGGAACCGCGAACGGCTGGATGGCGAGCAACATGCTCGGGACCGGCCCGTACATCCTCTCCTACTGGAACGGCCTCCCCGGGGGCGGCTACCAGCTGTCGCCGAACCCGAACTACTGGGGGGCGACGGCCGCGCAGGAGGAGCCGTGGAACAACTTGATCCAGCCCGCCAACACCACGGTCGACGTCATCTTCCAGGACTCGGTCGACATCACGACCAACGACCTCCTGGTCGGTTACGCGGCGAGCGCGTCGTTCGCGTACATCGGCCCCGCGACGATCCACGTTCTCCACGGGGACAGCTGCCTGATCGTCCAGGCGCTCCCAACGATCTACGGCGCCACGAGCGGCTCCTGGTGGATCTACCTGAACCAGAACATCTTCCCGTTCAACAACCTCTCCGTCCGGGCCGCGATCGCGCACGCGGTCAACTACGACCAGATCATCCAGCAGGCGTTCGGCGGGTACGGCTCGACCTGGGTCGGACCGGTGCCGCCGTCGTACCCGTACTACAATCCGTCGAACCTGACACCCTACCAGTACAACCTCACGCTCGCCCAGCAGGAGATCGCCGATTCGCCGTGCGCCAACGGCGCCTGCGCCGGGATGACGATCAAATACGCCTACCTGGACACGGGCATCGACTGGGCCGAGACCGCGCAGTTCCTAGCGAACGACCTGAAGCAGATCGGGATCAACATCCTGCCGACGCCGATCTCGCTCGACGAGCTGCTCAGCGAGCAGGTCCCGAACGACAACGGCGTCTGCACGTCGCTCACGAACGCGAACGGCGGGCCGTTCTACATGGGCCAGGAGT
This sequence comes from Thermoplasmata archaeon, assembly GCA_030044475.1. GTDB lineage: Archaea > Thermoplasmatota > Thermoplasmata > Lutacidiplasmatales > UBA184 > Lutacidiplasma. Next base: position 12,394 of record JASHVP010000023.1, read on the forward strand.
TCTACACGTCCGACTACATCTCGCCGGACGACTGGTCCCAGAACGACCTCCTCTCGACGGGGAGCGCGAACATGTGCATGAGCCAGTACGACAACTCGACGATGGACTCCCTCGTCTACTCGGCGGCGGCGGAGCTCAACGCGACGAACCTGACCGCCGATTACACGACGATGACGCAGACGATGTACTACAACTACACGGACATCTGGCTCGTCGTGCCGACCGCCTTCGCCGTCTACTCGACGTACCTCCACGGGGTCATCGAGAACCCGATGGCGAGCGCGGAGCCGTTCTCGTTCCTGTTCAACACCCAGTGGTCGAACGCGCCGACATAGGCGCGGGACCTACGCCGGGGCGGGGGCGGCCGGGGGCGCGGGACCCGTCGGGGTCGCCGCCTCCTTCGTCACGAGCAGGGATTCGGGCGGGATGTCCCGCACCTCCTCGGCGCGGTGGCAGGCGACGAGCTGGCCGGGCGCGCCGACGAGCTCGCGGAGCGGCGGGTACTCGGTGCGGCAGACGTCGACGACGAACGGGCACCGGGGCGCGAACCGGCACCCGGGCGGCGGGTTGACGAGCGACGGGACGTCCCCGCCGATCTTGAACCGGGTGCGCCGCCGTTTCGCGTCCGCCACCGGCACCGCGGCGAGGAGGGCCTTCGTGTACGGATGGATCGGGTGCTCGAGCACCCCCCGGACCGAGCCGACCTCGACCGCCCGACCGAGGTACATGACCGCGACGCGGTCGGCGACGTACCGGACGGCCGCGACGTTGTGCGTGATCAGGAGGTAGGCGACGTCGCGCTCCTTCTGGAGCTCGACCAGCCGATTCAGGATCTGCGCCTGCACGGCGACGTCGAGCGCGCTCGTCGGCTCGTCGAGGACGACGAGCCGGGGGTCGACGCTCAGCGCCCGCGCGAGCGAGATCCGCTGGCGGCCGCCCCCCGAGAACTCGTGGGGGAACTGCTCGAGGCAGTCGGGCGGGAGTCCGACCGTCGGGAGGAGGTCGCGGACGCGGGCGCGGACCTCGGAGCGGGAGAGCTCCCCGATCGCCCGGAGCGGCTCGCCGACGATCTGCCAGACCTTGAGGCGGGGGTCGAGCGAGCCGACCGGGTCCTGGAAGACGATCTGGACGTTCGCGCGCCACTTCCGCAGCGCGGTCCCTTTCAGGCCGAGGATGTCCTGCCCGGCGAACCGGAGCTCGCCGGCGGTCGGGTCGTGCAGGCGGGCGATCAGCCAGCCGAGGGTCGTCTTCCCCGAGCCGGACTCCCCGATCAGCCCGACGGTCTCGCGGTTCGCGATCGTCATCGAAACCCCGTCGACCGCGTGGATCGCCCGGCGCGCCGACCCGTGGAAGAACTCGGTCGCGGTCCGCGTGAGAGGGAACTGCTTCTCGATGCCGACGACCTCGACGAGCGGCCCCGGCGTCACGGGAGCGCCTCCACGGCGTCGGCGTAGAAGCAGGCCGAGGTGTGGTTCGCGGCCCCGCCCCGGACGGTCTCGAGCCCGGGACCCGGCGCGATCCGACAGTTCGGCTTCATCAGCGGGCAGCGCGGGTGGAAGCGGCAGCCGCTCGGGGGATGCGACAGGTTGGGGACGCTCCCGGGGATGGACGAGAGCGGTCCCTGGGACTTGTAGCGCGTCGGCGCGGCCCGGAGGAGCGCCTTGGTGTACGGGTGGCGCGGATGCTCGAACAGCTCGCCGACCGGGCCGAACTCGACGAGCTTGCCCGCGTACATCACGCCGAGCTCGTCCGCGGTCTCGGCGATGACCCCCAGGTCGTGGCTGATGAACAGGATCGAGGTGTTCACCTCCTCGATCAGCTCCTTCATCAGCGTCAGCACCTGCGCCTGGATCGTCACGTCGAGCGCGCTCGTCGGCTCGTCCGCGATCAGCAGCGTCGGCTTCTCCGACAGCGCCATCGCGATCATCACGCGCTGGCGCATCCCGCCGGAGAGCTCGTGCGGGTAGAGGTCGAGGATCGTCTCCGGGTCGTTGATGCGGACGAGGCGGAGGTACTCGAGGACCTCGGGCTTCAGGTCGCCGTGCCGCTCCACCGCGCGCCGGGTCACGCGCGCGGCGGCGCCCGCGGGCACCACCGGGCGGAGCAGGGCCTCGGACGCCGTCGGGTCCTGCGAGCGCGAGTAGTCGTACGCCTGGGCCGCGCGGGGGTCGGTCACGGCGCCGCTCTTCTCGCGGACCCGCCGGATGTAGATCGCCTCGGCGAGCTGGTCGTAGATGCGGAACGCCGGGTTGAGCGAGTTGAGCGGCTCCTGGAAGATCATGTTGATGCCGGTCCCTCGGATCCGGGGCATCTTCCAGAGCGGCACCTGCACGAGGTCCTGGCCCTGGAACAGGATCCGGCCCTCGCCGATCGTCGCCGGGGGCTCCGGCAGGAGGCGGGGGATCGCCTGGGCGAGGGTGCTCTTGCCGCAGCCGGTCTCCCCCACCACGCCCACGACATGGCCCCGCTCGACGGAGAGGGTGACCCCTGAGACCGCGCGGAACCGCCCGGCCCCGATCACGTAGTCGATCGAGAGCCCCTCCACGGAGACGACCGGATCGCTCACGGGACCGGTCGGCCCTCCGCGGCCGGGGGCGCCGCCGACGCGACGGGCGACGGGAGCTCGGTCGCCTCGGTCTCCTGGGCCATCTCCTCGGCCGCCTCCTCGCCTTCCGCCGGAGAGGTGGAGGAGCGGCTCGCGCTCCCGGCGAGGACGCGTCGGCTGCGCGGGTCCAGGACGTCCCGCAACCCGTCGCCGAGGAGCGAGAACGCCAGCACCGTGATGAAGATCGCGGCGCCGGGACCGAGGACGGTCCAGGGATACGACGTGATCAGGCCCGCGTTCTGGTAGTACGAGATCATGCTGCCCCACTCGGGGGTCGTCGGGTAGTTGAGACCGAGCCCGACGTAGCCGATCGTCGAGAGCGTCACCAGCACCGTGCCGATGTCGAGGGTGAAGTAGACGACGACCGGCTCGAGGACGTTCCGGACGACGTGGCGGAGCACGATGCGGCCGTCCTTCACGCCGGCCGCCCGGGCCGCCATGATGTACGGCAGGTGCTTCACGGCGAGGGTCTCGCCCCGGACCAGCCGCACGTAGTACGGCCACCACGTGAGCAGGACCGCGACGATCAGCTGCCAGACCCCGCGGCCCAGCGAGACGGCGATCGCCAGCGCGAGGATCAGGCTCGGGAACGAGAGGAAGATGTCGGTGATCCGCATGATCACCACCGACACGGCCCCGCCGGCCGTCCCGGGCTTGTCCCAGAACCCGGCGACCAGCCCGAGGCCGCCCCCGGCGAGCAGCGCGACCCCCGTGATCGCGAACGCGATGGCGAGGTCGACGGGAAGGCCGTAGAGGACCATCGAGAAGATGTCGATCCCGTTGCCGTCCGTCCCGAACAGGTGCTTCCACGACGGCCCCTGGCTGTAGTCGGTCGACGCCTGGTCGACGCTGTAGCTCGTGAGCAGGTGCGGCGCCGTGACCATGATGATCGCGGTGAGGACGATCACCACCACGAGGACGAACCCGATCAGCGTGAGCGGGTTCGCGCGCAGCACGCGCCACAGGAGGGCCGCGCCGCGGCCGACCCGACGACCCCGCTCCGCCAGGGACGGACGGACCTCCGGCGTCGCGGACCCCGCTGCCCCGCCGGTGCCCCCCACCGCCTATCTCCAGTCGACGCGCGGGTCGAGGAGGCCGTAGAGGATGTCCGCGATCAGGTTCGCGACGACCACCCCGACGGCGAACACGGCGACGACCGCGATCGCCCCGTCGAAGTTCGGCGCCGCCCCGCCCCCGCCGATCGCGGTGTAGGCGTAGGCGCCGATGCCGGGCCAGCCGAACACCTCCTCGACGACGACCGTTCCCGCGAGGAGACCTCCGGCCGTGACGCCGAGCACCGTGGTCGTCGTGATGAGGGAGTTGCGCAACGCGTGCTTGTAGAGGACCCACCCCTCGGAGAGCCCCTTCATCCGGGCCGACTTCACGTAGTCGAGCGGGAGGACCTCCAGCATCGAGCTGCGGGTCATCCGCGTCGCGATCCCCATGTTGATGAAGGCGAGCGTCGCCGCCGGCAGGATCAGGTGCTCGATCGCGTCGAGCGTCCACGGCAGATTGCCGGCGATCAAGGCGTCGACCACCGACATGTGGGTGTACTGGTGGAACGGCGGGACGAGGCTCGAGTACTCCCCGTGCGACGGTAAGCCGAAGTACGGGGCCACGAAGATCGCGGCGATCACCGCCCCGAGGTACGTCGGGGTCGCCCATCCGGAGAGGTAGAAGATGCGGACCAGGTGGTCCGGCCACCGGCCCGACGACTGGGCCGCGATCACCCCGAGCGGGATCCCGATGACGATCATCAGGAACAGCGCCGCCAGGACCAGCTCCAGGGTCGCGGGGAGGCCCTCGGCGATCTGCGGGTAGACGGCGACCTGCTCGACCGAGGCGCCCCAGTTGCCGTGGACGAGGTTGGTGAGGTACTGCCAGTATTGCGTGGAGAGCGGCTGACTGAACAGGTGCTCGCAGTTCGCCCGGGTCGTCGGGTCGGCGTGCGGGTACCACTGGGCGCACGGATTGATGGTGGAGAGGTGGGTGAAGACGAACGTCAGGATCGTGATGCCGATGAGGACGGGGACGAGCTGGAGGAGGCGTTTCCCGACAAAGATGGCGAGGTCCGTGGGAGAGCGGCCCAACCCCTACCCTCCCTCAGGGGACCGGCGAGGCGGCCGTCCCGGGCATCGCCGCGGCTACGACTTTCCGGTACTTAGCCCCCCCCGACCGGGGAGGTACGGGGATTACGGCAGGTAGTCCCGCGGCAGCGTGCGCAGTTCGCGGAACGTGGCCGTGGCGACCTCCACGAACTGCTCGACGTCCTTCTCGGTGTGCGCGCTCGAGAAGGTGATCCGCTCGTAGTTGTCCGGATGGATGTAGATGCCGTGGTCGAGCAGCAGCTGGTGGTGCCGCAGGTAGAGGTTCCAGTCGATCTGGAGCGACTCGCGGTAGTTCGTGATCTTCTTCCGCCGGGTGAAGAAGAACTGCAGCATCCCGTTCACCGACTGGACCAGGACGGAGATCTTCGCGTCCCGGCCCGCCTCCTCGAGGCCCTTCTCGAGCTTCTCGGTGAGCCGGGCGAACCGGGCGTACAGCTCCTCGCCGCCCCTCTGAAGCGCCTTCAGGTTGGCGAGCGTCCCGGCCATCGTCAGGTTGTTGGCGTTGTAGGTGCCGCCGAACGAGATCCGCCCGGGGGCGATCAGGTCCATGTACTCCGCCTTCCCGGACACCGCGGAGACGGGGACCCCGCCCCCGAGCGCCTTCGCCCAGCAGGAGATGTCCGGCTCGACGTTGTAGAGCTGCTGCGCCCCCCCGGGAGCGATGCGGAAGCCGGTGAACACCTCGTCGAAGATGACGAGCATGTCGTTCTGATGCGCGATCTCGACGAGCCGCTTCAGGAAGTCCGGCGCGGGGGGGATCACGCCCGCGTTCGCCATCACCGGCTCTAGGATCACCGCGGCCAGGCGGTCGCGGTACCGCTTGACCATCCGCTCGAACGCCGGGATCGAGTTGTACGGGGCGACCATCACGTAGTCGGTCACCCCCGGCGGGATGCCCGCCGAGTTCGGGAGCGGCCGGGGGTACTCGTCGAGCCCCGCGACGATCGGCGGCGCCTCCGCGCTGATCAGGGCGAGGTCGTGCTGGCCGTGGTAGTGGCCCTCGAACTTCAGGATCGCGTCCTTCCCCGTCACCGCCCGCGCGATCCGGATCGCGTTCATCGTCGCGTCCGACCCGTTCGAGCAGAACGCGACGCGCTCGGCGTTCGGGACGAGCTTCTGGAACAGCTTCGCGACCTCGAGCTCGAGCTCGCTCGGCGCCGCGAAGTGGAGGCCGAGCTCCGCCTGCTCTTGGATCGCCTTGACCTGGGCGTCCGGGGCGTGGCCGTTGATCAGGACCCCGTAGGCGAGGTTGAAGTCGAGGTACTCGTTGCCGTCCTCGTCCCAGATGCGGGACCCCTTCCCCTTCGCGATGAACGGAGGGCACGGGTCGTACGACGCGACGCGGATCAGCGAGCTCGAGGCGTTCGGGACCCGCTTCTTCCCCTCCTCGAACAGCTTCGCGCTCTTCTTCAGCTTCGGAACGAGCCGCGCGATCGGGATCGGGACCGGTTCGACCTCGACGGACCCCTCCTTCGGGGCCTCGGCCGGCGCCTCGTGCTTCGACTCCTTCGCGTGCGCCTCCTCCCCCGGCGGCGCCGGGGGCGGGTGGACGTCGGCGCCTTCCGCGCTCAGCCGCCGGAGGGGCGCGTCGAGCCCCGGGAGCGAGTCCCGGACCTCTCCCAACGACGGGTCGAGGGCGGGTTTCGGCTCCGCCATAGAAGTTGCATCTCCGGCGGGGGCGACCACCCCGAACGGGCTATATATAATTGGCTTCGACCCGAATCGCGTTCCCTGCGAATACCGCCGGAGATGTCCCTTTCGAAAACCTCTAGGTTCGAGTATCAAACCCCCATAAAATCGGCACGAATCCGCCCTATTTGCGGCCGAATCAGGAGCGGGAACCGTCGATACGGCCGTTATCCGGTCCGGGGAGGCGGTAGGGGCGGTTCCGGTGGGACGATCGTCGTCTCGATCCCCCGGCGCGCAAGTGCGGCCCGGAACGGCCCGGCCGGAATGCACCGCTCCGGCGGCACAACGCCGACCTCGCGGACCTCGCCGGCGGCGATCAGCTCCGCCCCGACGGCCCCCGCGACCCCGACCGCGTACTCGGTCGCGGTCAGGTGCCAGTCGGGCCGGGGCGGAAATCGCGCGATCGCGTGCCGCTCGACCGCACGACCGTCCTTCGCCCCGTGGAGTTCGACGTCGAACACTTCCCAGTCGTTCACCGTGATCCCCTCCGGAGCACCGAGGAGTTTCTCCCGTTTCAGCAACGCCAGCGTGAACTCCCGCGGCACGACGGCCGCGCCCCGGACGTCGACGGGCCGTTCCGAGGCGAGCCCGAGCAGCGCCATCGTGCGGAGCACCTCGATTCCCGGCCCACCCTCCTTCCACTCGCAGTGGTGGAGCCCCTTCGCCCGTAGGCTGTCCGGAAGCGTCGCCGGTTCGGAGTGGAGGGTGCGGTAGACCCGCGTGCGGCCGATGGGGGGAGCGAAGTCGAATTCCTCGGACCCGCTCATCGGAGGGTACTCCCGGTACGCCCCATCCTCGAACACCTGGGCCGGCAGGACCATCTCGTCCAGGAACGTGCTCGGCGACCAGGTGAACGAGATCTCGGGCCCGCCGACCGTCAGATCGCGCCATCCGTCTCGGATGACCATCGAGTCGACCCGGTCCAAGTCGGCCGCCGCCTGCATCGCGAGAACGTTCGAGATCCCCGGGACCTGCCCGAGCCCGGGGATCGCGATCCGGCCGGCCGTCCGCCAGGCGGCGTCTTGGGCGAGCTGCTTCCGCGTCATGTGGAACAAGCCCCCGAAGTCGAGGTAGGGGACCCGCGCGGCAAGCGCCGCTTCCATCACCGCCAGATTGAACCCGTACTGGACCGCGTTGACCAGGACGTCGGCCCCGTCGAGCAGGCGGGCCAGCGCCGCCCGGTCCCGCACGTCGACGCCTTCAGCCGTGACCCGGGACCCGGCGGCCCGCGCCGCGGCCCGGGCCAACTCCTCGTCGAGGTCCGCGGCCACGACCGCATCGAACCGTCCACCGGTGGCGAGGTCTCGGACGGCGCACCGACCGGTCAACCCACCCCCGCCGAGCACGACCGCTTTCACCGGCCCCCCTGGACGGAGGGGCCGAGGAGGTCGGGGTAAAGGAGCCTTCGGGAGCGACCCGGCTACGCCTTCGGAAGGGACCGACGGGATCGCGGCTTCGCCGGGGGGCCGGAGGCGGGGGGTGCGGCCGGGGCGGCGGGTGGGGGAGCGGCGCCGCCGGCCCCGGAGGTTCGGGCGAGGAGGTCCCGGAACGTCTCGTAGTGGTGGAGGAACGGGTCGGTGCGCCGACGGTCCTCGAGCTCCCCGATCGCGATCTCGTAGAGCGCCTTCGCCTTCGGGTCCCCGGCCATCGCCCGGGCGAGGTAGACGCAGAGCACCTGGTAGTGGGGAAGGACGAACGCGTCCGTCCGTGGCGTACTCATGTCCCCCTTCCGGGGCCGGTAGATCCGCTCGATCGGGACCTCGAGCGCGACGGCCTTGCGGTGGGAGAAGCCGAAGTACCGCCCCGGCCCAAGGACCCGGGTCACCTCTCGGACGTTCCCCCCGAAGTTGTTGGTCAGGCGGTCGCACTCGTGCCAGAGCCAGAGGCCGAACCCGTAGTCGCCGTCCAGGTACGCCTCCCATGCCTTCCCGTAGATCTCCCGCTCCCGTTCCTCCTCCGGGATCTCGAGGGAGGCGGCCGCCTTCCAGTCCGAGACGAAGACGTCCACCCGCATCGTCGGGGAGAACTCCTTCATCGAAGGGACGGCCGGCGGCTCGGGCACGCCGGACCGAGCCGCACCGCGAGTTAGGCGTTGCTCTCAGCGGCCGGGGCGTCGGTAGGCCTCGACGCCCGCGCACCAGGTCGCCACCACGCCCGGGGACCCCTGGAGGACGGCGTGCGAGACGTCGGGGCCGTCGACCTCGAGGAGGTCGGCGTGGGACCCGGGTTCGAGCGTTCCCAGGTCCGGTTCGCCCAGCACCTCCCCGGCGTGGACGGTGGCGAGGGCCACGGCGGTCTCCGGCGGGAGCGCCTCGTCGACCGCCGGGTTCGCCGACCTCCCCAGCTCGTCGCGCCGTTGGACGGCGCTCCGGAGCCCGCGCCAGGGATCGATCGGGTCGTACGGCGCGTCGGACGACGAGGCGAGAAGGAAACCGCGATCGACGAGGCTCCGGAACGGGTACGCCCACCGGGCGCGCTCGGGCCCGAGTCGGGCCCGGAGCCAGGTATCGCTCGCGAGAAACCCCGGCTGCACCACCAGGGCGGGTCGGACCTCGGTCAGGGCCGGCCACGTCTCGGGCGGCGCGAGGGAGGCGTGCTCGATCCGATGACGGGCACCGGGGAGCGGAGGGAGTCGGGAGATCCAGCGGGCGGCCCGCAGCACGGCCCGGTCGCCGATCGCATGGACCGCCGAGGCGAGGCCCCGCTCGGCGGCCTCCGTGAGCCGGCCGATCACCGCGTCGTCATCGCCGACCAGACGTCCGTGCTCCCCCGGGTCGTCGTCGTACGGTTCGGCGAGGGCTGCCGTTCGCGGACCGAATGCACCGTCGGCGAATGCCTTCACCCCAACGATCCGGAATCGTTCGGCCCCCGCGTCCGTGGCGGGGGTGCCGTGGGGCAACGGGGAGGCATTCAGCTGGACGTAGCCCCGGACCCGAATCGCGAGCTCGCCGGTATCGCGCGCCCGACCCAACGCCGTGAGCTCCTCGGCGTGCGCGTTCATCGCCCCGACGGTCGTCAGTCCCAACGAGGCCGCCTCCCGCAGGAGGGAGGCGAGTTCCTGGCTGCGGACCGGGAACGCCCCGGCCACGAGGGGTCCCAGAATCCGGACCGCCTCTTCGTACAGGACCCCGCTCTCGCGTCCGTCGGGCAGTCGCTCCACGGGTTCCGGCAACGAAATCCCCCGAGACGCCAGCCATTCGAGCGCAGCCCCATTGACGACGGCGGTGTGCCCACTGGCATGGTACAGGACGACCGGCCGGTCCGGGACGATCGCGTCGAGGTCGCGTCGGTCCACGCGTGCCCGGTCCGGGAATCCTTCCGGGAGGATCCCGCGGCCGACGAGAACCGGCGAGGTCCTCTCGCGTGCACCGTCGGAGATCCGCCGCATCAGCTCGCGGTGGGAGCGAACGCCGTCCAGCGACAGGCCAGCGCGGGTGCGGACGACTTCGCTCAGGTGGAGGTGAAGGTCGAGGAGGCCGGGCAGGAGGAGATGCCCGTCGAGCGAGACTCGTTCGGTGCCGGTCGGCGCATCCCGCCCGACCGCGGCTCGGTCGCCGGCCGCGACCACCCGACCCCCGTCGATCAGGAGGGCCTCGACGTATCGGCGGCCGGTGAAGATCCGGCCGTCGACGAACAGCCTCGCGTCCGCCATCCCCGGGCCCCTAGGCCGGCCAGCCGACGCGGCGGATGAAGGGTCCGGGGCGGGCCGGCTACACGTCGAGGTACCGGTAGAACTCGTACGGGTGCGGGCGCAGGTTCAGCTCGAGCTGCTCCTGCCGCTTCAGCTCCACGTACGTGTCGAGCAGGGAGGCGGCGAAGGCCGGCTTCAGGAACTCGCGGTCCCCCTCGAGGCAGTCGAGCGCCTCGCCGAGCGAGCCGGGAAGCTCGCGGATCCGCAGCTCCTTGCGCTTCGCCGGGGTGAGCTTGTAGATGTTCTCGTCGACGGGCGGGGGCGGCTCGATCTTCCGGCGGATGCCGTCGAGTCCCGCCAGGGCGAGGGCGGCTTCGGTGAGGTAGATGTTCGCGGAGGAGTCCGGAGTCCGATACTCGATCCGCTTGGCCGCCGGGCGGCCCTGGTGGTACGCCGGGATGCGGACGTTGGCGGACCGGTTCGCCTTGCTCCACGCGATGAACACGGGCGCCTCGTAGCCCGGGACGAGCCGACGGTACGAGTTCGTGATTGGGTTCGTGATCGCGCAGAGCGCCCGGGCGTGCTCGAGCAGGCCCCCGATGTAGTACCGGCAGGTCTGGCTGACCTCCGCGTACCGGTCGTTCGCGTCGTAGAACGCGTTCGTCGCCCCCTTCCAGAGCGACTGGTTCGTGTGCATCCCGATGCCGTTGTCGCCGTAGACCGGCTTCGGCATCAGGCATCCGATCTTGCCGTGGCGGGCCGCGACGTTGCGGATGACGTACCGGACGTCCTGGACGTGGTCGGCCATCGGCACGAGCTCGTCGAACCGGATGTTGATCTCCGACTGGCTCGCCGTCGCCACCTCGTGATGGTGGGCGTCCATCGTGATGTGGAAATCGTCCGCGAGGATGTTGCACATCTCGGCGCGCAGCGCGAGGAGCGAGTCGTGCGGCGGCGTCCGGTGGTACCCTTCCTTGAACCGAACGGTCGGCTGCATCGGGCCGCCCTGCCACGGGGCCTCCGCGTGGTTGATGAGGTAGCCCGCGCCGGACCAGGCGTCGCGCACCGCCTGGTACGACGGGATCAGCTCGATCGAATCGAACACCCAGAACTCGATCTCGGGTCCCCAGTACGACTTGTCGAAGCCGGCGTCGGCGAGCACGGCCTCGGTCCGTCGTGCGACGCCGCGCGGGTCGTGGGCGTACCCTTCCTTCTGGCCTCCGATGCGGACGTCGCAGTAGAATCGGACCGTCGGGCCGACGTCGGGGTTCCACGGGATCGTCGCCAGCGTCTTCGGGTCGGGGACCAGCAGCATGTCCGACTCGTAGATCTCGCGGAACCCGCGGACCGACGAGCCGTCCAGCTTTGGAACGCCCGAGCGGAACATCTCGGCGTCGAGCGCCTCGCGGGGGATGTCGACCTGGTTGAGGCCGCCGAAGACGTCGGTGTAGAACAGCTGGACCCACCGGACCTTCTCGGCCTTCAGTTGCTCGACGACCGCCTCGCCTTCCGACCCGCCCTTCGCCCGCTTCGCCGCCACGCTCCGGTGCCCCCGGAGGTTCGGAGCACGACCGTCTACATCAACGCTGAGGCGTCCGGGCTGGACGAACGTCCAACTTTTCGGTGACAAGCATTAACATCGGCCGCTCCCATTTCGAATCATGCGCCGAACGTCCATGCTGGACGAGCTCGACCGGTCGATCTTGGTGGAGCTCAACACCGATGCCCGGCGCAGCCATCGGGAGATCGCCCACCGCCTGCGGGTCTCGCCGACGACGGTGAGCTCCCGCGTCGCGCGGATGGAGGA
>JASHVP010000024.1 GCA_030044475.1 Thermoplasmata archaeon
CCCCCCTCCGCAGCTCTCCCGGTGGCCCCGGCGCCGACGCGCTGGCGGCCCAGGTCGACCGGGCGCGCGCCCGGTTGGCGGAGCGCCGCCCCTCCCTCTCCTCGCTCGACCGCTCGGTCGGGCTCGTCGAGGAGCTCGTCTACGGAGTACCAGAATGACCGAATGCCCCGAATGTGCCGCGACCGTCGCCAACCACGACCTGATCCTGGGGGAGGTCTTCCCCTGCCCGGACTGCGGGACCGAGCTCGAGGTGCTCGCCACCGAGCCGTTCGCGATCCAACCCGCCCCGACCGAGGCCGAGGACTGGGGTGAGTGACGGGGTCCGCCTCGGTCTGTTCTACACGATCGTCCGGCCGGAGGAGAAGGCCCTCCTGGCCGCGGCGGAGGCCCGCGGGGTCGCCGTCGACCGCCTTCCCGACGGCGAGGTGACGTTCCCCCTCGAGGCCCCCGCCGGGCTTCCCGACGTCGTGTTGAACCGCTCCGTGAGCCATACGCGGGCGTCGTACGCGGGTCGGGGCTACGCGCACTACGGCGTCCCGACGGTCAACGCGCCCGACGTCGTCGAACTCGCCGGCGACAAGGTCCGGGCGTCGTTCCGGCTCCAGGAGCGGGGGATCCCGACGCCGCGGACGGTCGTCGCCCTGTCGCCCGAGGCCGCCCTCCGGGCGGTCGAGGAGGTCGGCTTCCCGGCGGTGCTGAAGCCGGCGACGGGTTCCTGGGGACGCCTGATGGCGAAGGTCGACTCCGCCCGGGAGGCGGAGCAGGTGATCGAGCACAAGAGCGCCCTCGCCTCGCCGGTCCACTCGGTCTTCTACGTCCAGGAGTTCGTTCCGAAGCCGGACCGGGACCTCCGGGTCTTCGTCGTCGGCTCCGAGGTCGTCGCGGGGATGTACCGCAGCTCGGCGGACTGGCGGACCAACGCCGCCCGCGGGGCCACGACCGCGCCGGTCGAGCTCACGCCCGAACTGACCGAGCTCGCGCTGCGCGCCGCCGAGGCGATGGGCGGCGGGGTGCTCGCCGTCGACCTCATGGAGAGCGCCCGCGGGCTCGTCGTCCACGAGGTGAACCCGACGCCCGAGTTCAAGGCGCTGACCGCGGCCACCGGGGCCGACGTGGCCGGCCGGATCGTGGAGTACGCCGTGGCCGAGGCCCGTCGATGAAGGCGGCGATCGTCGGCGGGTCGGGGTACACCGGAGGCGAGCTGCTCCGACTGCTCCTCGGGCACCCCGAGGTCGAGGTGACGCAGGTGACCTCCGACGCGATGGCGGGTCGTCCGGTCGGGCGCGCGCACCCGAACCTGCGCAAGGCGACGTCCCTCGCGTTCGTCCCCCGGAGCGCGCTCGTCCCGGCGGACGTCACGTTCGTCGCGACGCCGCACGGCGAGTCGCGCACGTTCGTCCCGGAGCTCCTGGCGACCGGCGGCCTCGTGATCGACCTCTCCGCCGACTTCCGGCTCAAGGATCCCGCCCAGTACGCCCGGTACTACCACGTCGCGCATCCCCGCCCCGACCTGCTCGCGGCGAGCGTCCTCGGGCTGCCGGAACTGCATCGCGAGGCGCTCCGGACGACCTCCCTGATCGCGGTCCCCGGCTGCATCGCGACCGCGACGATCCTCGCGCTCCGGCCGCTGGCGGCGGCCGGATGGCTCGGGGATCGGACCGTCGTGGTCGACGCCAAGAGCGGTTCCTCGGCGAGCGGGCGCGACGCCGGGCCCGCCGGGCAGCACGCCGAGCGGTCCGGGGCGATGCGGGCGTACGCCCCCGCCGGGCACCGGCACACGGCGGAGATCGAACAGGAGACGGGCGCGAGGGTCGCGCTGAGCTGCCACGCGGTCGAGGCGGTCCGGGGCGTCCTCGCCACCGTCCACGCCTTTGTCGACCGCCCGGTCGACGACAAGGAGCTCTGGCGCACCTACCGCGCCGCGTACGGGGCCGAACCGTTCGTCCGGATCGTCCACGAGACCGACGGTCTCCACCGAGAGCCGGAGCCGAAGATCCTCGCGGGGACGAACTTCTGCGACCTCGGCTTCGCGTCGGACCCGGCCGACGGACGCGTGGTCGCGCTCGGGGCGCTCGACAACCTCGGGAAGGGCGCGGCCGGGAACGCCGTCCAGTGCTTGAACGTCCGCGCCGGTTGGCCCGAGACGACCGGCCTCGAGTTCCTCGGCCTCCACCCGGTCTAGGCGGTCGATGACGACGGTCGTGAAGCTCGGCGGGGCCGCGGGGAACGCCCTCGGCCCGATCGTCGACGAGTTGGCGGCGGGGACGCCGCCCGTCGTGGTCGTGCACGGCGGTTCGGCGGAGGTCGACCGGCTGGCCACGGCGCTGGGCCGGCCGTCGGAGTACCTGACGTCGCCGAGCGGTGTCGTCTCCCGCCGCTGCGACCCCGAGGACCTCGACATCGTCACGCTGGCGCTCGCCGGTCGGGTCCAGACCGAGGTCGTGCGGGCGCTCGGCGCCCACGGGGTGCGGGCGATCGGACTGAGCGGGGTCGATGGTCGGCTGCTCCTCGCCCACCGACGGCGCGGGGTGCGCGCGGTCGTCGACGGTCGCATCGTCCATCGGTCGAACGACCGCTCCGGGTCGGTCGAGGCCGTCGACGCGGACCTGCTGCGGACCCTCCTCGGCGCCGGTCTCGTCCCGGTCGTCGGTCCCCCGGCGGTGACCGCAGAGGGCGAGGTCGTCAACGTGGACGCCGACCGGGTCGCCGCGGAGGTGGCGGCCGCGCTCGGCGCCGACGCGCTCGTCCTGCTGACGAACGTCCCGGGCCTCCTCCGCCGGGTCGACGACCCGACGAGCGTGATCCCCCGCATCGCCCGGGACCGGTTCGAGGAGTTCCTTCCGCTCGCCCACGGCCGGATGAAGAAGAAGCTCCTGGCCGCCCAGGCGGCCCTCGCGGGCGGGGTCGGGCGCGTCGCCATCGCCGCGTCGGCCCACGTCCCGCCGATCGCCCGCGCTCTGGCGGGCGACGGGACGGTGATCGCATGAGCGAGGCGACCGCCCCGACGGGTCCCGAGTTCGGCGAAGGTACGCACCGGACGCTCACGATCGTCCGGGGCGAGGGGGCGCGGCTCTGGGACGCGGACGGCCGGTCGTACGTCGACCTCGGCGCCTCCCACGGGGTCGGGAACCTCGGGGCGTCCCCGCCGGAGGTCGTCGCGGCCGTCGCCGAGCAGGCGCGGACGCTGCTGTACCTGGGCACCGGCTACGGGAACCCGGTCCGCGACGACTTCCTCGCGGCGCTCCTCCGCCTCCTCCCGCCGTCGTTCGGGCGGGTCTTCCTTTCCAACTCCGGGACCGAGTCGGTGGAGGCGGCGATCAAGATCGCCCGTTCGGCGACCGGGCGACCGAAGGTCGTCGCGGCGATGCGTGGCTTCCACGGTCGGACCCTCGGGGCGCTCAGCGCCACCTGGCGGAAGGAGCTGCGCGCCCCGTTCGAGCCGCTGGTGCCGGAGTTCGTGCATGTCCCGTTCAACGACCCGGCGGCGGTCGAGGCGGCGGTCGACGAGCGGACGGCGCTGGTCCTCCTGGAGCCGGTCCAAGGCGAGGGCGGCGTCCACGTCGCGACGGGGGAGTTCCTCCGGGCCGCCCGCGCGGCGGCCGACCGATCCGGGGCGCTCCTCGGGTTCGACGAGGTTCAGACGGGGGTCGGCCGGACCGGGCGGATGTTCGCGTTCGAGCATTGGGGCGTCGTCCCCGACGTGCTCACCCTGGCGAAGTCCCTCGCCGGCGGGGTGCCGATCGGAGCGACGGTGACCACCCCCGAGGTGGAAGCCCGGTTCCGCGGCAGCCACCACTCGACGTTCGGCGGGAACCCCCTCGCCTGCGCGGCCGGCCTCGCCGCCCTGCGCGTCGCCGTCCGCGACCGTCTGCCGGAGCGGGCGGAGCGACTCGGCCGGCACGCCCTCGATCGCCTGGCCGGGCTCCCCTCCGACCGGGTCCGGGAGGTCCGCGGCCTCGGCCTCCTCCTCGGGGTCGACCTCCGGGAGCGCGTCGCTCCCGCGCTCGCGGCGCTCGAGGCGAGGGGGTTCCTCGCCCTCCCGGCCGGCGCCACGGTCCTGCGCCTGCTCCCGCCGCTCGTCATCGAGGAGGCCGATTGGGACGCCGGGCTCGCCGCGGTCCGCGAGGTGGTCGCCGGTGGATGAGGCGGCGGTCCTCGAGCGGCTGGTCGCCCGGTACAGCCCGTCCGGGGCGGAGCGGGCGGCGGTGTGGGAGTTCGTCCGGATCGCCCGGGAACTCGGGTACCGCGCCCGCGTCGACGCCGTGGGGAACGGGCTCGCGGTCCGGGGGTCGGGTCGGCCGGAGACGTTGTTTCTCGGGCACATCGACACCGTCGAGGGGCGGCTGCCCGTTCGCCGGGCGGGTGGTCGGGTGCACGGCCGGGGGTCGGTCGACGCCAAGGGCCCGCTCGCGGCGGCGCTGCTCGCCGGGTCGGACTTCTCGGGCCCCGGCCGGTACACCGTGGTCGCCGCGGTCGGGGAGGAGACCGACAGCCGCGGCGCCCGCCATCTCGCGCGCCGCCCGGCGCCCGATGCCCTGATCGCCGGGGAGCCGAGCGGGTGGAGCGGCGTGACGGTCGGCTACAAGGGCGAGCTCCGGATCGAAGCGACGTTCCGGTCCCATCGGACCCACTATTCCTCCCCCTACCCCACCGCCGCCGACGTGGCGGTCGACTGGGTCGGGGCCGTCCGGTCGTTCGCGACGGCCCGGGCCGGCGCGTCGCCGTTCCGGTCCCTCACGACGAAGGTCGTCGGGCTGCACGGCCAGACCCCGGGGGACGACGAGGTGGCCCGGGTCACCGTGGACTTCCGACTTCCTCCGGGTCTCTCCACCACGGAACTCCTCGGGGCCCTCCCGCGCGAGCCCGGGCGACCGTCCCTGGCCGTGACGGTCCGCGTCGAGCCGGTCGAGGTCCCGCGGACGAATCCGGTCGTGCTCGCCCTCGAGGCCGGGATCCGGGCCGAAGGAGCGCGGCCGACGCTGTGGCGGAAGGCCGGTACCTCCGACCTCAACCTCGTCGTGCCGCGCTGGAGGGTCCCGGGGGCGGCCTACGGGCCCGGCGACGCCCGCCTGGACCACACCGCCCGCGAGGCGGTCGCGGTCCGGGACCTGCGCCGCTCGGTCCGCGTCCTGCGGTCCACGCTGGCGCAGCTCGGCGCGGGCGGCCCGGCTACTCCTCGACGATCGGGCGCCGGTGCTTGATGAAGTCGCCGTGCTCGAGCTCCCGGACGGCGTCCCGGAGCTGGTCCCGGGTGTTCATGACGATCGGGCCGTACCAGGCGACCGGTTCGTGGAGCGGCCGGCCGGAGACGAGCAGGAAACGGAGCCCGGCGTCGCCGGCGGTCGCGCGGACCGCGTCGCCGCTCCCGAACAGGACGGTCTCGCCGCTCGCGACGGGCGCCCCGTCGTGGCCGTCGAACCGGCCTCCCCCGTCGATGGCGTGGGCGAAGACCGTGTGCCCGGGATGGGTCGGCCAGGAGAACGAGCCGCCGGCCGGCACGGTCACGTCGAGGTACGTCGGGTCGACCGGGATCCCTTGGACGGGGCCCTCGACGCCGCCGAACGACCCCGCGACGACCTTGACGAGGTCCCCGGTGTCGGTGCGGACCTCGGGGATCTCGCCGGCCGTCAGCCCGCGGTAAGCGGGGACGGACATCTTCTCCGCGGCGGGCAAGTTCACCCAGAGCTGGAACCCGGACATCGCCCCTTCGGTGCGCTGCGGCATCTCCTGGTGGATGATCCCGCTCCCCGAGTTCATCCACTGGACGTCGCCGGGCCCGATCACCCCTTCGTTGCCGAGCGTGTCGCCATGGGCCACGCGGCCGCCGAGCACGTAGGTGACGGTCTCGATGCCCCGATGGGGGTGCCAGGGGAACCCGGCGAGATAGTCCGCCGGATTCGTCGAGCCGAACCGGTCGAGCAGGAGGAACGGGTCGAACAGGGGCACTTCGGCGTTGGAGAACGAGCGACGGAGCCGGACGCCGGCGCCCTCGAGCGTGGGCACGCCCGGGAAGCGGCGGACGACGGATCGGACGGGGTCGGTCATGGAAGTAACCTCGCTCTATTCAATTACTTTGGGTTACTTAAGGAGGAGGGGGCGCCCGAGCGACCCGGTCGGCGGGGGCTCAGAGGTCGGTCGGGGCGCCCGCGGGCTCGGGCCCGGGGGCCGGGGTGATCCCGCCGAACAGCTTCGCGAGGGCCGCCACGGTGAGGAACGAGAGGGCGAAGACCGTCGCCATCACCACGACGATCCCGAACAGTTCGATCCCGAACTGGTGGACCGCGGGCAGGCCCCCGCCGAAGAGGAGGCCGTTCGGCAGCCCCGCCGCCCCGGCGGGACCCGCGAACTGGGTCTGCGCGAAGAAGGCGATCATCGCGACGCCGAACAGGCCGCCGACCAGGTGGCCGGGCACGAGGCCGACGGGGTCGGTGAACCAACTCAAGCGGGAGCACCAGATCTCGGCGGCGACGAACACGGGACCGGCGAGCAGCCCGAGCAGGAGCGCGCTGCCGGGGCTGACGAAGCCCGCGAGCGGGGTGATCACGATGAGGCCCATCAGGACCCCGTTCCCCGCATCGACGAGGGAGGGTGCCTTCCGCGTGACGGCGGCGGTCGCGGCGAGCACCGAGAGCATCGCGCCCGACGCCGCGAGGAACGTCGTCAGGACGACGACGATCGCCTCGTCGTTGAACTGCAACACGCTCCCCGGGTTGAAGCCGAACCACCCGACCCAGAGGAGCAGGATGGCGAGCGTGAACCAGGCCGGACGGACGTTCAGCGAGACCGCGGCCGAACGGGACAGCCCGCGGGCCCGCTCCTCGCGCCAGATCTGCACCAGGACGCCGAGTCCGGCCGCCCCGGCGGCGCCGTGGACCACCAGTCCGCCGGCGAAGTCGACCATCCCCATCTTCGCGAGCCAGCCGCTCGGGTTCCAGATCCACGCCGCCGGCAGGTTCCAGATGATCGCGAAGTAGACGATCGTGTAGACCGCGATGACCGAGCTCTTCACCTTGCGCAGGAAGACGACCCCGACCAGCGCCAGGGTCACCGCGGCGAACGCCGTCTCGAACAGGAAGTACGTCCCGACGGCGAGCCCGGTGCCCGTGTAGGCGGGCCCCATCGACCACCAGGTGTCGGTGACGGGGTTGCCGGCACTCGAGGTGAATCCCCCGAGGAACAGTCCCGGGGCGTAGAACGGGTTGCCGATGAGGCCGTGCCACGTCGGGGCGAAGGCGGTGTTGAACCCGACCGCCGCCATCACCACGAGCGCCGCCCCGGTGAAGTAGAGCGTCTTGTACAGGCTGTAGGCGAACGACGCGCCGAGCTCGCCGACCTCCAGGAGGCCGACGGAGACGGTCATCGTGAAGACGAGGAGCCCGGCGAGCAGGACCCAGAGGTTGTTGACCAGGATCTGGTACGTCGCCTCGATCACGTGCCCCTCCCGACGGCCGACCGGACGGGACCGGGGAGCGCCCGGCCGAGTCCCGGGGGTCGGTGCATCCGGGGCCGAGGCGTCACCGGCCCGCTCTCGCGCCGGCCCGCCCTATTTGAACTCACTTCCATCCGAACGGAGGGGGCGGACCGTTATCGCCGAGCGCCCGCATGGTCCGACGTGGCGGAGACGGGCTCGCTGCTGACCTCCCTCGAGTGCCGGGCCTGCTGCACCGAGGTCGAGGCCGACCGTCCGGCCACCGTCTGCCCGACCTGCGGACTCGCGCTGTTCGCCACCTACCGGACCGAGTCCCTCGACGTGGGGCGCTGGCGCCGGCAGCTGGCCGAGCGGGCCCCGTCGCTCTGGAGGTATCGGGAGCTGCTCCCCGTCCGGGCGACGGAGCACCTCACGACGCTCGGGGAGGGGGGGACCCCCATCCTCCCGCTCGGACCGATCGACGAGGCGGAGGGGCTCGCGCTCTCGGTGAAGGACGACGGCGGCCTCCCGACGGGGTCGTTCAAGGCGCGCGGCATGGCGGTCGCGGTCTCGCGCGCGCGGGAGCTCGGGATCGGCACGGTGTTCGTTCCGAGCGCGGGCAACGCCGGCGTCGCCCTCGCGGCCTATGGCGCCCGGGCCGGGCGGACCGTGCGGGTCTACCTCCCCGCGTCGACCCCCGAACCGATGCGGCGCGCCTGCCGGCGCTACGGGGCCGAGCTCACGACCGTAGCGGGCACGCTCCGAGAGGCGGGCGCCGAGGCCCGCCGACGGGAGGCCGGGACGGGGGCGTTCGACCTCTCGACGCTCCGCGAGCCGTACCGGGCCGAGGGAAAGAAGACGATGGGACTCGAGATTTGGGAGCAGACCCCGGGGGACGAGTTCCCCGACGCGATCGTCTATCCGACCGGC
This sequence comes from Thermoplasmata archaeon, assembly GCA_030044475.1. Lineage (GTDB taxonomy): Archaea > Thermoplasmatota > Thermoplasmata > Lutacidiplasmatales > UBA184 > Lutacidiplasma. The sequence goes on from JASHVP010000024.1 coordinate 8,339, forward strand.
GGCGGCACCGGGATCGTCGGGATGGACCGGGCGTTCCGCACGCTCGAGGAGCTCGGGCTCCTCGACCGGGTCCCGCGACTGTACGCGGTCCAGCCGGAGGGGTGCGCCCCGATCGTCCGCGCCCTGCGCACGGACTCGCCTCGGGCCGAGCCGTGGGAGACGCCGACCACCGTCGCCCCCGGCCTGACGGTCCCCGCCCCGTTCTCGTCCGAACGGATCCTGGAGGCGATCCGTCGCAGCGGGGGGAGCGGCGTGACCGTCACGGATGCCGAGATCGTCGCGGCCGTCGACACGCTCGCCCGACGGCACGGCGTTTCGGCCTCGCCGGAGGGAGCCGCGCCGTACGCCGCGATCCCCCACCTGCTCCGCGAGCGGCACGTCCGGCCCGGAGAGCGGATCCTGCTCTACAACACGGGAAGCGGCATCCCGTTCTGGGCGACTCCGACGTGAGCGGCGGTTCGCCGGCTCCGGCGACTCCGTCCGGCTTCCGCTCGGCCGACAGGTTCATCCTCCGTCGCCCCGCGGACGAGGGTCGTGGAGCGGCAGGCGACGTCCGCTCGCGACGAGCGCGCGTTCGGGGCGCCCGCGCGGGCCGCGCGGTGGCGCCGGATCTCCACCCAGTACCTTCTCCCGGTCGCTTCGTCCGGAACCCTCACCTGGGGCGCGCTCCTCGAGTCCCGCCCGATCCTGGGGCTCGGCGGGGCCGCCCCGCTCGCTCTGCTGGGGGTCGGCCTCGGGGCCGCCGTCGGCGCGGTGTGGGGGCGGATCCCCCGCGGCGCGGGAGGGCCGAACTCCGCCCCGTCGGAGGACGGCCCCCCGGTCGACGACGGTCCGGTTGCGCCGCCCCCGCCTCGACTCCGCGCTCCGCCGGTCCGCGCGGCGAGCCGCGTCGCCCGGTCCGGCCGAGCCGCCGCCCGACCGCCCTCGTCCCGGACGGCGGAACAGCTCTGGGCGCACTGGCTCTCGAACGCGCTCTCGGGCTTGCCGGTCGAGCTGGTCGGTCCCGTTCCCGAGACCGCGTACTCCGCCCCGCGGGCGAACGGGATCCCGGAACGAATCTCCCGACCGCCCGATTGGAGCGTGTCGGGCGGCCGACTCGAGCCGCTCCGGCCGGGCCTCCTCCCGTCCGGCCGTCCCCGCACGCCGACGGAGGACGCGATCCGCCTCGGGCGCGCGCTCTCGCAGCACGCCCTCCCGCGCGAACCCGGCCGCACGCTCGACGGGATCCCCGACCCCGAGTTCGAGAGTCCTGGAGGGGAGTGGGCGCCGCTCGCATCGGCCGACGTCGGGACCGGAACGGAGACGCCCTCCCGCGACGGGCCGGAGGCGGCTCCCGCGGTCCCCCGGCTGACGGTGGTCCCCTGGACCTCGCGGGGTTCGAGGGCCCCGGCGACTCCCGGACCGTGCTCCACCTGCGATCGGCCGCTCGTCGCCGACGCGGGGTGGCAGCCGTGCCCGGAGTGCGACGATCCGGTGTGCGCTCGATGCCGGACCCTGGCCGTCATCGAGCACGGACAGACGTGGTGCGCCGACTGCGCTCGATCCCTCGCCTGGGACGCCGCCGGCGCGGCGACCTAGCGACGGCGACGGCGCCGCGACGCTCGTCGCCGGACCGGTCCCCGACGGCCGGGAGGGCGTGCGCCGGGCTCCGACGGACCGCAGACCCCGTGCCAGACCCCATCGGGGTCGGCCACGAACAGCAGCTGGACCCAGCCGTCGACGAACCCGACCTTCGGACGCGCGCCGGCCCGGATCATGCGACGGAGCCAGGCCTGGGGGTCGTCCGCGAAGTACCCGAAGTGATCGAACTCCTCCCCCGTCCGGATCGGCTCGTAGAACGGGGTCCCCTTCGGGTAGAAGTTCAGCTCGATGCGATGCGCGGACCCGGGCATCGCGAGGTGGACCCAGCGCCCGCCGTGGGAGAACCACCCCTGCTTCACGACGTGGAACCCGGCGGCCCGGTAAAATCGCAGCGAACGGGGGAGGCTCCGAACGCGAATCCCGGAATAGACGAATCGGACCTTGCGCGGCATCGCACCGGGAGGGGGGCGCGCGGGATAGTCCTTGGGGCGGCGGGTCGGGCGCGGCTCCCACGGTCCCCGGCGTTCTCGGAGCCGTCGCATCTCGCCACCGCGGGTGTCGGGCTCTCTCGACCGTCCCACCCGACGGGAGTCCCGGGATGAGCGAGGCGCCGGCGAGCTCCGGTGGCCTGCGACGCGAGATCCGGCTCCGGAACGCGATCGCGCTCTACGTCGGCTCGGTCCTCGGGTCGGGGATCCTGGTGCTCCCCGGGCTGGCCGAGCGGCTCGCCGGACCCGCCTCGCTGATCGCCTGGGCCGTGCTCGCGGTCGCCAGCCTCCCGTTCGCCATCACGTTCGCCACCCTGTCGGCCCGCCGCCCGGAGTCGGGAGGCGTCTACGCGTTCGCCCGCGAGGCGTTCGGACCGCCGCTGGCGACCGCGACGGCCTGGCTGTTCGCCCTCTGGGCCATGGTCGGGGCCCCCGCCGTCGCGCTGATCGCGGCCGCGTACCTCGGCTACGCGTTCCCGATCGACCGCCCGGAGGCGTTCCTCCTCGGCTTCGGGGTCATCGCGCTCGCGTTCGCCGTCAACTACCGCGGAATCCGTCTGAGCAACGCTGTGCAGGTCGCGGTCGTCGCCGCGATCGCCGGCCTGCTCCTCGCGACGATCGTCGTCGCGGGGGCCCGGGTGCGGGCCGCCAACTTCCGGCCATTCCTCCCGTACGGCGCGCTCCCGATCGGTACCGCGGCCGCCCTGATCTTCTGGTCGTTCCTCGGCTACGAGAACGTCTCGAACGTGGCCGAGGAGTTCGTCGACCCGACCCGGGACTTTCGCCGGGCCGTCTATTGGAGCGTCGCGATCGTCGGCGTCCTCTACTTCGCGGTCGCGTACGTGACGGTCGGGACCGCCGCGGACCGGGCCGGGGGCGGGGTCGCGCCGTTCGCGGCGATCCTCGGCGACGTCTTCGGCCCGTACGGCGCCGCGGGGACCGCTCTCCTCGCGGTCGTGATCATCTTCTGCGTCGTGAACGCGTACTCCACCGGGATGTCCCGGGTGGTGTTCGCCGCCGCCCGGGACGGGGCGTTCCCTCGCGGGCTGGGTCGGGTCGACCCCCGCTCGGGCGTCCCCCGGGCCGCCCTGGCGGCCCTGTTCCTGGGCGCGGCCGCGGTGTTCGGGGTGTACTACCTGCTCGACGTGAGCCTCACCGACGCGCTGCTCGTCGCGAGCGGGGCGGCGATCTCGGTCTACGCCATCGGCTCGGCGGCCGCGGTGCGCATCCATGGTCCGGCCGGGACCGGTGACGGAAGGGCGCGGGCGATGGCCGTCGTCGCGCTCGGGCTCTCGCTCGGGGTCGCCCCGTTCCTCGGCTGGCCGATCGGGGTCGCCGCCGGGGTCGTCGCGGCCGGTGTCGGGGTCCGGACCCTGTCGCCGCGCGGCTCGACCCACCGGCCGTGAGGGACCGGACCCCCCTCGCGGGTCCACGGCGAGGATGAAATAGGCGGACGGACGAGGGGACACCGGGTGCGGTCGTGCGGAAGGTGATCTTCGCCATCGGCGTCGTCCTGCTCGTGCTGGGCGCCGTCCTGATGGTGGCGCCGCTGATTCCCGACTCGGAGAGCTTCTCGGCCTCCACCCCCGGCCCGTGCGGCGGCGACGAGAACTGCACCTTGGCGTTCAACGTCTATTCGGCGAGCGTCGGGGTATTCGGCGGGACGTCGGCGAAGCTCAGCTGGTCGTCGACCGCCGCGGTCACCTTCGTCGCCGTCACTTGCACGAAGCAGATCTCCACCGACGTCCTCGACACCGAGAATGCCTCTCAGATCGACGCGGCGTGCGGCACGAACCACACCGTCGCCGACGCCACCGGCACGAGCGGGTCGTACACGTTCACCATCCCCTCCGGCGGGAGCCTCGCCTACTTCGCGTTCTCCTCCGCGAGTTCCCTGCCGACCGTGAGCACGACCCTCACGACGACCTCGCCCCTGCTCGGGCTGGCCGGCGTCGCGGTCGGGATCGTGCTCGTCCTCCTCGGGCTCCTCCTGCATCCGAAGTCCCGACCGAAGGCGGAGGGCGGCGGAGGAGCCGCGCCCCCGACGGACGGCGCCCCGCCTCCTTCCGGTTGACCGTTCGACGCGTCGCGCTCGTCGGAGGGCCCCGGGGCCGTCAACCCCCGTTGACCCCGGCATTATCGGCCCCGGAGGGCCCTCGGTCTCCGATGGTAGCGACCGTCTCCGACGCGCTCCCGCGGGCGCACGTGTCCGTGGACGCCGAGCGCTGCAAGGGATGCGACCTCTGCGTCGTCGTCTGCGCTCCCCGGAACCTGCGCCTGCGGCCGGAGTTCAACCGGGCCGGCTACCATCCGGTGGAGTTCCGCTACCAGGGCGATCGCGGGGAGTGCACGGCCTGCGGCCTGTGCTACTGGGTCTGTCCGGACTTCGCGATCACGTCGGTCGACCGGCGGGTCCCATGACCGCGCTCCCCGAGTTCCTCAAAGGGAACGAGGCGCTGGCGTACGGCGCGCTGCGCGCGGGCTTGACCGCCTTCTACGGCTATCCGATCACTCCGTCGAGCGAGATCCCGGAAACGCTCGCGGCGAAGGTCGGCCGCCCCGAGTTTCCCCGGTTCCGGGTGTTCCTGCAGGCGGCCAGCGAACTCGAGGCGATCAACCTCGCGATCGGGACGGCGGCGACCGGGGCCCGGACGATGACCGCGACCTCGGGTCCGGGATTCAGCCTGAAGCAGGAGGGGATCTCCTACGCGGCCGCGATGGAGCTGCCGCTCCTCATCGTCAACGTGAACCGGGCCGGTCCCGGGCTCGGCAACCTCGGACCGGAGCAGAGCGACTACTTCCAGGCGACGCGGGGAGGCGGGCACGGAGGGTACCGGACCATCGTTCTGGCCCCCGACTCCGTCCCCGAAATGGCGCGCCTGCCGGCCCTGGCATTCTCCCTCGCCTTTCGATACCGGACCCCCGTGATCGTGCTCACCGACGCCTTCCTCGGGCAGTTGAAAGAGGACCTCCCGGTCCCGGACGTCGCCCCGGAGGAGTGGGACACGTCGTGGGCGGCCACCGGCGCCCGGGGGCCGGTGCGCCACGTCCTCTCGTCGCTGCATCTCGAGCTCGCCGACCAGAACCGGCACTCGAGGCACCTCGCGGCGAAGTACGCCGAGATCGCACGAACCGAGCAGCGGTCGGAGGACGTCGCGACCGACGACGCCGACGTCGTCCTCGTCGCGTTTGGGATCTGCGCCCGCCTCGCGCGGGCGGCCGTGGGGTCGATGCGCGCCCGGGGGCTCCGCGTCGGGCTCCTCCGGCCGATCACGCTGGCCCCGTTCCCGCGCGATCGGATCGACGACCTCGTCCTGAGCGGGGTCCGTCGGTTCCTCGTGCTGGAGCTGAACCACGGGCAGATGGTCGACGACGTCGCGCTCGCGGCCGCCGGGCGCGCCGAGGTGCGCGGGCTCACCGAGGTCGGGGGGTTGCTGCCGACCTCGGCCGCGATCGGCGCGGCCGTCGAGGCGATGGCGGTCTCCCCGACCCCCCTCGTGGCGGCCGAGGAGGTCGACGCATGAGTGCGGCGGTCGGGTACGCGACGAAGTGGGGAGCCCTGCCCACGTTGACCGGGGCCCCGACGCACTACTGCGCCGGGTGCGAGCACGGGACCCTCACCCGCCTTCTCGCGAGCGCGATCGAGGCGAGGCAGGCCCGCGAGCGGGCCGTTCTCGTCAGCAGCGTCGGCTGCAGCGTGCTCGCCCACGAGTACCTCAACGTCGATGCGGTGCAGGCTCCCCATGGCCGCGCGCCGGCGGTGATGGCGGGGATCAAGCGCGCCCGTCCGGACCTCCTCGTCTTCGGCGTCCAAGGGGACGGAGATGCGGTATCGATCGGCCTGCTCGAGCTCGTGAACGCCGCCAATCGCGGCGAGCCGATCTCGATCTTCCTCGTGAACAACGCCATCTATGGGATGACCGGCGGGCAGATGGCGCCGACCACCCCCGCCGGGATGGTCACCACGACCACCCCGAACGGTCGGGACGTGGCGACGACGGGGCGGCCGTTCGATGCGACGAGGCTCCTCCTCGGTCTGGACGGGCCGGCGTACCTCCGCCGCGTCTTCCTGCCCGTGGCGCCGACGGGGTCGGCCGACGTGTTCAACGCCCGGGGCGCGCTCGATGGGGAGGCGGCGATCCGGCACGCCTTCGAGGTGCAGGAACGGGGCGGCTTCTCGTTCGTCGAGTTCGTCAGCACCTGCTGGGTCAATTGGAAGGTCTCGATCCTCGAGTCGAAGCGGTACGCCGCCCGGGTCCTCGCCCCGCTCTTCCCGCCGGGGCTGTACCGGGACCGCTTCGGCGTGGAGGCCCGATGAGGTCGGAGGCGATCGTCGCCGGCCACGGCGGGCAGGGCGTGCTCGAGCTCGCCAACTGGCTGGCGTACTACCATCTCGCGAACGGGCGCCATGTCGCGTCCACCCCCTCGTACGGGCCGGAGACCCGCGGCGGCAAGGTCCGCGGCTCGGTGGTCGCCGCCGACGCGCCGATCGACTCCCCGATCATCGAGACGCCGGACCTGCTGGTCGTGATGAACACCCCCTCCCTGGATTTCGTTCCGATGCTCCGCCCCGGGGGAACGCTCCTCGTGAATCGGTCGCTCGTAGCGGAGGTCGCTCCCCGACCCGGGCTCCGCGTGGTGGAGGTGCCGGCGACCGACCTGGCGGCGGGACTGTTCGCGTTCGCTCCCGAGCCGGGTCTCGACACGTCCATGGCCGCGAACGCCGTGGTCTTTGGAGCCATCCTGGCCCTCGGGGCCGGGGAGTGGGCGACGGTGCGCGGCCCGGTCGAGGAGGTCTTCCGCCACACCCTGACCGATCGAAAGCAGGCGTACCGGCCGCTGGACCTGCGGGCCACCGAGTCGGGATTCCGGTGGGTCCGGGACCATGGCGCCGGGGCGCTGCCGGCCACGGCCCCGGGCGCCCCGCTCGCCGCATCGAACGGGGGAGCGGCCCCACCGTAGGTCCGGGGCGCGCGGGGGCTCAGATCGGCGGTGCCGGGACCCGCCTCGCAACGCTCATCCCACCGCCGCGACTCGCCCCCCCACCGATGACGAGCGACCTCCTGTCGCAGGAGTTCGACACCGGCGTCGCCGAGGACGAGATCGAGGCGGGCGCCGGGAAGTACAGCCTCGGGACCGTCCCGGGCACGACGTGGAAGGCGCTCGTCGCGATCGGTGCGGTGACGACCATCGCGGGGCTCGTCTTCGAACTGATGACCCGGGGGTGGCTGTACCCGATCCCGGACTACGCACCGACGCCGCTCGGGTCGGCCTTCGTCCTCGCGGTCATCGTCGCCGGCCTCTTGATCCTCGCCGCCGGCGGGGGGCTGCGCCGGCACGAGGCCCGGGATCCCCCGCTCGAGCCGATCGTCTGATCGGCGGATCGTCGGTCGCGAACGGTCATCCGCCCCCGCCGGGTGCGGGGACGATGGTCCGCGTCCGCGTCTACGAGCCGGGCGACGCGTCCTTTGTGCTCGGGCTCGCCCCGCGACTCACCGTCGGGATCCCCCCCTGGCGGGACCCGGCGCGGATGCTCTCCACGGTCCAGGATTGGCTCCGGAGCAGCATCGCCCGCCGGGGCGAGCGGGCGGAGCTGTTCGTCGCGGTCACGGAGACCGGGGAACTCCTCGGCTTCGCCTCCGTCTCCGAAGAGACGCACTTCACGGGCACCCCGCAGGCGTACCTCGGCGAGCTCGCGGTCGTCGAAGAGGTCGAAGGGTCGGGCGTGGGAACGGCCTTGGTCCGGGCGTGCGAGGGATGGGCGCGCCGGCACGGGGTCCGGATCCTGGCGCTGGCGACCGGGGCGGGGAACGAACGCGCCCGGGCCTTCTACCACCGCCTCGGATTCTTGGAGGAGGACGTGAAGCTCGTCAAGGTCCTCGACGACGCCACGGCGGACGAGAACCGCCCGTGACGCGTCGGCGGGCGTTGGCCCCGGTTCGCCGTCCGAGGGACCGCGGGAGTTGGCCCTACCCCACGGGCGCGTTCGTCGAGTCGGAGGTCCCCGGCATCATTCCGAGAGCGGTTGCGGATCCGCCGTCGACAGGACCTTCTCCCCGTGGACATAGGTCCGCTCGGGTCGGAAGCCCAACTTCTCGTTGATCGCCCAGATCGGTCGGTTCATCGAGTCGTTCTCCGTCCGGAGCACCCGGTAGCCGGCCCCCCGGGCGTACTCCACCGACCGGCGCTTGAGCTCGAACCCGAGGCCCCGTCCCCGGTAGGCCGGCGCGGTGCCGGTGAAATCGACGTGGAGGGTGTCGGGGGCGTTCGGGACCTTGGAGAGCGCGGTCATCGCGACGTACCGGTCCTCGACGCGAGCCAGGAAGATGCCGTCCGGCAGAAACTCCGGTTTGCGGACGGTAATCTCGAGGAACTGCTCGAAGGAGACCGGGGTGGTCGGCGCCATGCGCGGATCGTCGAGGGCCGCTTCGGAGGTGAGCCGGTGGAGCCGGGCCAGAACGTCCGGGCGCTGGGGCCCTTCGCGCGATAGGGTGGTGAACGCGATGCCATCCGCCGTCCACTCCGGACGCCCCCGTGCGGGGGCGATCGGGACCGAGGTCGACAGGTCGAGGCGCGCGTCCCAGCTCCGACGTCGCTCGACGAAGCCGACGCGCCCGAAGAATCGGACGCTCCTCGGCTCGTCGGCCCGCACCCGCGCCCACAGGATACGGGCGTGGCGATCCGCGGCGACCGCCTCCAGCTGTCCGCACAGGACACGACCGAGACCCCTCGCCTGGTGCGCCGGGTCCACCACGACCCCGATCTGGTACCGGTCGGGAGCGAACGCCCACGGGGGGTTGTAGAGCGAGCCCGCCGCCACCAGCTCGCCGGACCGGCGTTCCTCGGCGACGAGCGAGTGCCGGAAGATTCCGGGGGCCGACAAGAATCGATCGTTGCGTTGGATCTCTTCCGCGGTCAGCGGGCTGTCCGGATGAACCCGAGTCCGGAGTCGGCTCTCCGCGACCGCGTCGGCCGGCCCCCGCGGACGCACCACGTACGAGCCCACTTCCATGGACGCTCGTACCGGGAGGACGCGTTCGATAAACCCCCGTCGCCCGGCGGGGGGACAGGGCTCCCAGGCGCACCGCCGGTCGGGCCGGGCACGAGCCCCTCCGGTACTCCGCCTCCGAGGTGGGTCGACTTCGATCCCGCAGGGGCCACGGTCCCCTCCGCACATCGACAAACCGGAGAAACGCGTCGGCCGGTCGAACGGGAGCCTGAGAACGATCCGCCGTCCGGCCAGAAGCGGCCGCCGGGGCTGGTATCGTCCGGTGCACGGTACGTGCCTGAGCGGGTCTAGTAAAACAATCTGGTAGAACCCATGCTCCCCCACACTCTTCCTGGGGCCGGACCGTACTCGACGGCTTGAACCAATCATCGCCGAGTCGGACGATCGCCGTCGGAGGCACCGGAACGTCGCCTGGGGCAGCCAGAACACGGCCGCCGTCTTCGTTCGGCGCCGTTGACCCGATTGCTCAGTCGACCGCGTCGTTGCCCCGGATCCGCTCCTGCTGAAAGCAAGAAGGAGTGCGTTCACACAAACCCGAGTCGTCTCGGAGTCTGTCCGCGCCTCTCGCGGAAAATGCCGACAGGCAGCCGGATCGAGGCCTCCGCTTTTCCCTTTGGGAGCAGACTGAAATGGGGATTGTGCCTCGCAGGGACCGCATGGACCTCAACTTATGGAAGAAGCACCTCGGTCAGGTACCTGCCGAGGTGTGGGCACACTCTGACCTCGAGACTCTGGTACTGGCCGAGAACGATCTGCGCGAGATTCCAGCGGCGGTGGGCCAGCTCAAGCAGCTTCGCATGCTTGACTTGGGGCATAACGCACTAACAGAACTACCCGAGGAGCTGGGCGAGCTGACCGGTTTGCGAGACTTTCTGTACCTGCACGACAACCGCCTCTCTCAGCTGCCGAGCTCGCTGAGTCACCTCAAGAGGCTGCGCTACCTGAACATTAGCGAGAACGCATTTCACGAATTTCCGCTTGCAATCTGCGGCATGTCAGACTTGATCGAACTCCGGGCGACCGACAACCAACTGTCCAGTCTTCCAGATTGCGTTGCAAATCTAACGCGGCTGCGCGAACTGCATTTGAGAAACAACAGACTCGCGAGTTTACCGAAGTCGATTCGCGATATGACTGAGCTACGGCAGATCGACCTCCGGGGTAACCCGCTCCCTGCATTACCACGGGAGCTGGTCGGGCTACCAAGGCTCGAAAAGCTGGATCTCCGATGGGCCACGGCCCTTAAGCTTCCGCCATGGATCGAAGATCTTGAGGCGAGAGGATGCGTCGTCTACCGATGATCTGACTCTCGGCCCGCCCGATGGGAGCCAGATGGGCTCACCCGGGTTTTTTGTTCGGCGGCTCCTCGTGACAGGCCAGCCCGACGTTGGTGACTAACACTCGCCGAGACCTCATATCGTGGCTCGGGGGATTGTTCGTTCGAAAGCGTCGCGGAACGTCGGTGGTCTGACCGTCGAGGAACGCCAAGGTTCCCGTTCGAAGGTACCTCGACTCTCGGCCGACGTTCTCCTCTAGGGACCGGTCGATCGCCGTGCATCTGACGAAGTGGGCGCAGCAGCCGTGCGGGATCTCTGACATTTTCTCGGTGGAACGGACGGGTCTCGGGAGCAGTCACTCGACGTTGTTGCATCCGAGTCGCGCGAGCTCGTCAAGAACTCGTCACACCTCGACCTCGATCCGGACTCACCCGCGGGACTTGTCTTCGAAAGTATCACTCACTCGGCCATGCCCCCTCTGTACACGGGAACGTCGGGGGGTGGCTTGACCTTGGAGCGACCCAGACCTTTGGGTCCAAATCGAGACTGACTCGTCCTCGCTCACGGGAACCCTACCGTGTAGTCCGGACGCGCTGGCCCTCCCGACTACCCCTCTGGGCCAAATCTAATCTTGTAGGTACTATCCCTTAGGAGTGTGAGCTATGCCTGACAGCGGCCGCAGTCGCTCGGACCTGGTCTGACCCAGTTAACTCTTACAAGAGGTCGGTTACACGTCCTCGGTCGGGGGCACGCGGTTTTGCCTCCTAACAAGGAGCCGGTTCGGGCATGACACTGAGACGTTCCTACGGAACGGAAGACGCACATACGTTGGTGATTAGTCACAGGTCGAACACCCTGGCCGCGCTTGCACGGCTGGGCCAGCAGGGGATCGTCGCCGTAGAGTGCGATGTCACTGAAGATAGTCGCGGGAGAGTCGTCGTTGGACATCCCGGCCACATCTCGCAAGCAGCCTTGAAGCGCTGTGTAACGTTTTTGGAGTACTTGAAATCGGCTACTCGTTCGCAGAGAAAAGTCTTCGTGGACTTGAAACTCCGTTCTTTAGACATACGTACATTCGTTGGCAAGTTCACCTTGGCGGTGAAGGCCTCCGGGTTTCGCGGCGAGTTGATTATCACATCGGACCGGGAAGCCGTCCTAACGCGGTTCCGTTTGCTCGGCTTCCAGACCGGTCACATCGTTCGTGCTCCCTTTGTTCCCCATCGTTGTTCCTTCTGCGATTTTGAGCTGATACCTGCAGGAGCATTGTCCCGTTCCGGATTAACGCCGGGGGCAGATGAGGTTCGCCGAGTAGTCGCCACCGAAGTAGATGATGGGCGAGCCCTTCACATCGCTACGAGGTTCGAGGTCGGGGAGGTCATGACAAACATTCCGGTTCGTCTCACTGCTGAGATCCATAGGATCTCGACTAGCTCTACTCACTGAGCGATTGCAGTTCGCGCTCGGATCGGCCCTCCTTTTTCCGGAACCATGCTACTGAGACGAGTGCCGCGTTGCATGCTTCCCCGCGCAACTCCGAATTGATGAGCCGGCCCTTCGAGCGACTCATCTCCGACTCGGAACTCGCTCTCGAGTGAACCAGTGATGGAGTCGCGTTCCGCCTCGGGTCCGGCGTATCGACGGCGTCACACTCGTGCCCTCCTCCCTGGATGTCAAAGCGACTGCGAGTTAGACTCCGACCCGACCCGGACTGCGGGGAGGCAGCCCTCCCCTACTCGAATGCTCGGATCGTAGGCTCACAACTCTCCTGCGGTTGGGCTCGAGGCGCGTCACTTCGCCCAGAGACCCGGTTTTGCATGTCGTCTACGAGAAGAATCACGATGGGCTGGGTCGGCCACGCGGCTCGGAACTTGCGGGGCGGAGGAAGGTAGAGCGGAGCAGAACCGCGACGTCCGAGTCCGGCCAATCGAGGCCGTGATGGAGTAGAGAGTTAGGGGGTGTGGTCGGTCCATGCCGTCACTTCTCAGGGACGGGACGGGCCTGCCGAGAATGGCGGGCAGGCGACACTCTCGGAAGTGCGACTCCGACGAGGCTCGGCCCTCAATCCGCGCCGTTTGTCGAGATCGCGGTCGACCGGACGGCTCCCGAATCGCTCCGAACTCTCGGGGTTCGTCATCCGGGTGGACCGGGCTCTTACGAACGGGCTGTACCGGAGGACCGGACCGGCCCCCAGCTACGAACCCTCAGCGCGGACCTGTGAGTACGCGCTCGAGAGCCGGGTCGCGCCCAGCCCGGTACTCCTCGAAAGTGGGCTCGATCTCGATCTCCGGCGACAGGTCAATGCGTCGCCTCGGTCCCCACGCCACGTTGGCCCAGAAGTATCGAGTCAAGTCCGAACCCGCCTCTTCCCAGTCCTGGAGGCCCCATGACGGCTTGATGCTAAGTTTCGAGTTCGGTAGGGAGACCCGAGACCCTTCGGCCCAGAACCGCGGATTGTCGCCCATCGCCGAGCCGACCAACGTCACTCGTGAACCGCCGGAGTCCTTGAGCATCGCTGCGGCGACGATCGCCGCGGAGAACGTGCTGCCACTCACCAGAACGTACACTCTAGACTCCGAAGAGAGCACTCTCGGAAGTGCCTGAGCAAAGAGGATGACATTACCAAAATTTCCGCCCGAATTCAGTCGGAGATCAACTATCACGACCTGAACCGCGTTCGGAACCACCTCGGTCATGATCAGCCCCATAAGCTTCCAGGTTAGTGACATGTCATCTCCGCCCGAGCCACCGATTCGATTGCTTCGGATGTAGAGAATGCGATGATCCTCCGAGAGCCACTCGCGATCGACGTCGACCGAGTCTCGGTAGATGCTGGGCCGCGACTTTACCGAGTCGAGCACGTGCAACCACCTGCCGGGCGTGCGGGGGTCGGAGGGGATGAGCACGCCCCACTCCTCCTCGTCCAGCTGACCGGGGTCCCCGGTCATCTCCACGGGTAGCACGACGTCCTCTTGCGAACCATCGGTGAGCCGGAGGGTCAGCCGTGCCTCGGTGTCGCTTTCCGTGATCCCGAGTCGATGGAGCAGGGCTGGTATCCTCAGGTATCGGGGGCTTACGACACGAATTCGCCGATCGATGCCCGCGATGTACGGTGCAACTAAAGCCACGGCTCGCATCGCATCCTGCGTCCCGACCCTAAGTACTCGTGCGCCCAGGAGTCGCGCGT
>JASHVP010000025.1 GCA_030044475.1 Thermoplasmata archaeon
CCAGACGAGGCCGGCCGCGAGGGCGAAGAAGGCCGAGAGGGGGTCGAGGGTGAGGCCTTCCGGGTCCCCCAGCGGCCCGCCCCAGCTCGGACCGGTGACCGTCCCGCCGAGCAGGACGGCGAACGCGACCACCGCGAGCAGTCCCGCACCGATGACGGAGGCGAGGTACCCATAGGTCCGTCCCGCGAGGGAGACCACCGCGCCCGCGAAGAACGATGCGACCGCCACACCGAGGAGGATCCCGAGCAGCTCCACGGTCACTCCTCCGCCCGCGGTCGACCGCGCCCGATCGCCGTGAGGAGTCCGTCGAGGACGTTCAGGGGGGTCGGCGGGCAGCCCGGAACGTAGACATCGACCGGAACCAGCGTGTCAAGCGGGCCCCGGAGGCCGCGCCCCCCCGCAAAGACCCCCCCGCTGATCGGACAGACGCCCACCGCGACGACCACCTTCGGAGCCGGGAGGGCGTCGTACGCCCGGCGCAGCGGCTCGACCATCTCGTCCGTCGGAACGCCCACCACGAGCAGGGCGTCGGCGTGCCGAGGCGAGTTCGTGAAGAAGATTCCCAGCCGGGAGGCATCGTAGTATGGATTCGCGAGGGCCATCACCTCGAGGTTGCAGGCGTTGCAACTTCCGACGTCGACCAGGAAGAGGTGGAGCGACCGACGGAACCCGTCCAGCGCCGGGGACGGGCCGGTGGGGGAGGGGGCGCCTGGCCCCGGTCGCGCCACGCGCAGTTGCGCGCGGGTCACGGTGGCGGGGTCCCTCGCTCCCGTGAATGCGAATCCCCACGCGAGGCATCGAGCGCACCGAATGCAGGTCCCGTCGTCGACCGTCGTGTTCGTGATGGCCCGCACCGGGCATCCGGCGACCGCCTCCGGACGCGGCTCCGGACCCGTCGGCCGGGGAGCGCGCGACGTCTCCGGTACCTCTTCGAGCGATGGGGGGTCCCCCGGATATCGCGTCGTCACGCTCCCGTACCGGGCGGCCCGTCCCAACCACGTCGGCATCGAACCCTACCCGTCGACCTCGGCGAAGACCAGGCCGAAGCTCTCCCACGCGAAGTGAAAATCGGTGAACACGCCGTTGCGCAGCCCCTGGGCGAACAGCGGGAAGTTCGCCTGGCTCGCGGACCGCATCCCCGCGGACGCGACCGTGTCCCCGTCGACCGTGACGTCGTACACGAGGTCGCCGCTCGGGCTCTCGACGCGACCGATCCCCCGGTGGGGTCCGACCGGGGCGGCGGGCGTTTCGAGAGCCCCGGGGTTGGCGGGCCACCGATCGAGGATCTGCTCGATCAGCAGGAAGCTGGCGCGCACTTCGTCGGCGCGAACGAGGAGGCGCGCCAGCGCGTCCCCGCCGGTCTCCTGCGGAAGCTCGAGGTACAGGTCGGTGTAGGGCGCGGTCGGCACGCGCAACCGGTCGTCCCAGGGGACTCCGCACGCCCGCAGAGTCGGACCGACCGCGCCCCACTCGATCGCCGCCGATCGGCGCACCGGGCAGGTCGATTGGATTCGGTCGATGAAAGTGCGGCTTCCGAGGAAGAGTTCCCAGAGCCGCTCGAACGCGCGGAGATGGCCGTCGGCGAACCGGGCGAGCTCCGAGCGGTCGGTGCGGGCCAAGCGCCGCGCCGGGCCGCCGGGCAGGAACGCGCCGAATAGCCATCGGTGGCCGAACACCCGTCCTTGGGTCCGCAGGACCTCCTCCGCCAGCGCGTGGGTTTGCGCCGCCCCGACATTCTGGGCGGCAGCCTCCGCAAGCCGGGCGAGGACGTGCACGTGGTTGTAGACCCGTTGCAACTCCTGGGCCAGGGCACGGACCCAGAGGTCCTCCCGGCGCACCTCCGCCCCCCTCGCGCTCTCGGCGGCCTGCAAGAAGGCGGCCGCATGCGCGGCGGAGAAGTTCCCGGCGAGCCGCTCCACCCGGAGCGCGGCGTCGGCGACCGAAAGGCCGGCAATACCGTGAAGGATCCTTCGGGACTTGTAGCCGACTACGGGCGTGACGGCGAGGACCCGCTCTCCGTAGGTCCGGACATCGAACCGCCCGCTCTCCGGAACCCCCATCGAGATCGGCCCGTAGGGGAAGGTGAAGACGCCGTACCCTTCGACCGAGTCCGTTGGGGACGGGCTGCGAAGGCCGGGCCGGTCGACCCGGCTCCAGAACGTCCCGGGCCCGCCCGACGGCTCGGCCCCGGTCCCCGGTCGAAGCTCCGACCGACCCGTGGAGTACCGATTGTACAGCGAGAACGCCCCATCGACCGGTCGATAAGCGAGCGCGGCCACGTCGTCGTCCAGCGCCGGCAGGCTCTCCCGGGTCCGCGTGCTCACGGGGCGCTCCCGCCGAGGAGGTTGGCCGCCGATCGGAGCGCATCGGACAGGTACGGCAACGCCGCCACCCCGACCGCCAGCGAGACGGCGACGTTCAGGTAAGCCAAGGCGGCGCCGTCCTCGGACCCCGCCGGAGCCGCCGTCGACGCGACCTCGCCTCCCGAGCCAAAGACCATGCGCCCGACCTGGACGTTCACCCCGAGGAACGCGACCAGGATAGCCACCAGCAGGACGAGGGCCGCCCAGTACCACCCGGCCGCCACGGCCCCGGCGACGATCATCAATTCTCCGAGGAAGGTGCCGAACGGCGGAGCGCCGGTCACGGCGAACGAGGCGAGGATCCACGCGCCCCCCGTCAAGGGTAGGCGATGCTGCAGGTCGCGCACGTCGTCGACCCGGGTCGTCCCGGTCGTCCGAAGGACGTTGCCGGCGCAATAGAACGCGGCGGACTTGGCGAACGCGTGCGCGAAGAGCAGGAGCAACGCGCCGTAGAGCGCGATCCCGCCGAGCGCCACGCCGACGATCGCAATCCCCATCACCTCCATGCTGGAGTAGGCGAAGAGCCGCTTGTACGACCGTTGCCGCTGCAGGAGGAAGGCGCCGACGATCGCGGTCGTGAGTCCGAACGTCAGCAGTAGGTCGGTGATCAACGCCGGCGCCGGGGACGGAAGGATCGCGTAGACGCGGGCGAACGCGTAGAGGGCGGTCGGGAGGAGGACCCCGGAGAACATCGCGGAGACCGGGGAAGGGGCCTCCGAGTGGGCGTCCGGCAGCCAGGTGTGCATCGGGAACAG
>JASHVP010000026.1 GCA_030044475.1 Thermoplasmata archaeon
GAAGTCGTTCAACCGGCGGCTCAGGTCGACCGCTTCCATCGGACGAAGCGATGGAGCGTCGCGGGGATAAATCTACCCGTGGGACCCCGAAGGGAGGCCGCGCCATCGGGCCGCCTCGGCGTCCAGGAACGGCTCGACCGGGCGAAGGGCGCGGTCGAGCCCCTCGTACGGCGGGAGTCCGAGTCGGTCGTCGAGCAGCCACTCCACCTCGTAGGCGTACAGGAGGGAGGAGCCGAGGCGCTCGAGGAACCGGGCGAGTCGGACCGCCCCCCGGGCGGAGAACCGAACGTACCGGGGCGCGCGATCCAGGGCGGCGAACATCCGGTCGGTCAGCGCCCGGTACTCCCACCGGCGGGGCCCCCCGGCCCCGACGACCCGTCGCCCGCCGAGCGCGGACTCGTGGCGCAAGATCGCGGCGAGGTCGTCGACCGCGAGGGGACTCACGTGGTAGCTCCCGTCCCCGAACATCGGGAACCGTCCGTAGCGGTGCATCGTGCGGAGCATCACCGTCACCAGCTTGTCGCGCGGTCCGAACAACATCGTGGGCCGGACGATCGAGTGGTCCGGCCCGTCCGTCTGCAGGACCCGGTCGACCTCCCGCTTGTACCGCAGATACGGCAGCTCGCGCTCGAGGTGATCGGGGGCGTCGGGGACGCTCACGTGGAGCACCCGGCGGACCCCCGCGTCCCGGGCGGCCCGGAACAGGCGTTCGAGCCCCTCGGCCAGCGGCGCGAACCGCGCGGCCGAACCGGATCGCCACCACGCGAGGGTGACGACCAGGTCGACGTCCCGGACGTAGGGGTACCACTCGACGATCCGTCCCGCGTCGTGGGCGACCCACTCGACCCCGGGCCTCCGCTCCTCGGGGGTCGCGTGCCGGTGCACGGAGCGGACCTGCCAGTCGCTCCCGAACTCGCGCAGCACGGCCCGGCCGACCAGTCCGCCGCCTCCCCCGACGAGCAGCATCCGGGGCTCGCCCCCGGGGGCGCTCATGCGACCGCCGATCCCGTCGGCACCGGCGCGAACGGGGGCGCGGGGGGCCCCCCGAACCGCCGCGTCCACGCGGCGACCAGGTGCGGTCGCGTCTCCGCGAGCGAGACCGGTCGGCCGAGCTCCCTCGCGAGGGAGGTCATCACCGACCCGTCGAAGCCGCACGGATGGAACCGGTCGAAGGCGCGCAGGTCGGGGTCGACGTTGAGCGCCACGCCGTGGAGCGTCACCCAGTGGTCGACCGCGATCCCGACGGAGGCGATCTTGCGACGCCCGTCGACCCAGACGCCGGGCCGTCCCGGCACGGGGCCGGCCGACACGCCGAACGGCGCCACCGTGTCGACGACCAGGCCCTCGACGTCGCGGACGAAACGACGGACGTCCCGCGCGCGGGCCTCGAGGTCGACGATCGGGTAGGCGACCTGCTGCCCCGGTCCGTGGTAGGTCGCCTTCCCGCCCCGCTCGACGGCGACGACGGGGAGGCCGCTGCCGGCGGCGGCCCCATCGTCGCCCTCGACCCCGACCGTCACGACGGCCGGGTGCTCGACCAGGATCAGGGTGTCGTCGAGCCGGCCGTCGCGCCGGGCTCGGACCAGGCGGCGCATCTCCGCGAGCGCGTCCGCGTACTCCCGGTGACCCCAATCAACGACCGCCGGCATCGGCGCGCCTCCGGGCGACGTGCATCGGTTCCCCCAGCCAGAGGAGGGCGGCCTCCTGGAGCCCCTCGGAGAACGTCGGATGCGGATGGATCGTGAGCGCCAGGTCCCGGATCGTCGACCCCATCTCGAGGGCGTGGGCCGCCTCGGCGATGAACTCGCCGGCCCGTTCCCCGGCGGCGTGGACGCCGAGCAGTCGGCCGCTCGCCTCGTCGCCCACGATCTTGACCCAGCCGTCCGTCGCGTGGCTCGCATGGGCCCGCCCGAGCGCCGCGTACGGGAAGCGGGCCTCCCGGGCGGTTTGGCCGGCGGCGTCCGTCTCGGCGCGCGTCGCGCCGACCGACGCGAGCTCGGGGGTGGTGAAGACGACCGACGGGATCGCCCGGAACTCGAAGCGGGTCGGGCGCCCGGCCGCGGCCTCCGCCGCGACGACGCCCTCGCGATACGACTTGTGCGCCAGCATCGGGGGCCGGGCGACGTCGCCCGCCGCGAAGATGTGCGGGACGTTCGTGCGCATCTGGGCGTCGACGCCCACGAACCCGGTCCTCGCGTCGACGGTGACGCCCGCCTCCTCGAGGCCGAGGTCGCGACTCGCGGGCCGCTTGCCGACCGTGACGAACAGACGGTCGGCCGTCAGGGTCTCCCTCGTCCCGGCCCGGTCGACCGTCATCGTCACGCCGTCCGCCGAACGGGCCAGGCCGGCGGCCCGGGTCCCGACCAGCAGCCGCACGCCGAGCCGTTCCAGCGTCCCGGATAGCTCGCGGGAGAGGTCGGCCTCCAGCCCCGGGAGCAGCTGGGGCATCATCTCGACGATCGTCACGGTGACCCCGACCCGGGCGAGGAACTCGCCGAGCTCGACGCCGGAGACCCCGCCGCCGAGGATGAGCATCGACCGGGGGAGGTCCGGCATCGCCAGGATCTCGGCGGCGTTCAGGACCTGGCGGCCGTCCGTCTCGAATCCGGGCAGCACGGTGGGGACCGCGCCGGTCGCCACGATCGCGGTGGAGAAGTCGACGCGCTCATGCCCGCCGTCCGGGGCCGCGACGTCGAGCGTCTTCGGCCCGGTGAACCGGGCCCGGCCGGGAAGCACGGCGGCGCCGGCCGCCTTCAGGAGCGTCTCGACGCCCTTCCGCTCCTTCGCGACGACCGCGTCCTTCCACTTCTGCGCCGTCGCGAGGGCGAACTGCGGGTCGGCGGCAGTGACCCCGATCTCCGGTCCCTCGGTCCGGAGCGCGTGGAAGAGCAACGAGGCGTGGATCAGCGCCTTGGAGGGGATGCAGCCGCGGTTGAGGCATTCCCCCCCGAGGTCGGCCTCTTCGACCAGGAGCACCTTGCGGCCGAGCTGCCCGGCCCGGATCGCCGCCATGTAGCCGGCGGGTCCCCCGCCGATGACGGCGACCTCCGTGGACCGGGCGTAGGTACCTGCCATGCCGTCCCCTTACCGACTGGCGGGGGAGCGCGACGGGGCATAGACATCTTCGGTCAGCGTCCCGTCCGCGGGCGGCGCCGTCGCTTCGGCCCC